>DASSFK010000391.1:0-3297 GCA_035694565.1 Sphingomicrobium sp. | reverse complement strand
CGCCTTCAGCGGCTCGGCCAGCTGCAGGTGCAACACCTTTCGACCGAGCTTCTTCATCAGCTCGGTCTTCTCTTCGACCAGGATCAGTTCGCCCTTGTTGATGACACCCACTCGGTCCGCCATCTCCTCGGCTTCCTCGATATAGTGGGTCGTCAGGATGATGGTCGTGCCATTCTCGCGGAGGCGGCGGACCATGTTCCACATGTCGCGGCGAAGCTCGACGTCCACGCCTGCGGTCGGTTCGTCGAGAAACAGGATGTCGGGATCGTGCGCCAGCGCCTTGGCGATCATCACACGGCGTTTCATTCCCCCCGACAGTTCCTTGAGGATCGAGTTGCGTTTGTCCCACAGCGACAGCTCACGGAGGATGTCCTCGATCCGTTTGCGGTCGGGACGCCGGCCGAACAGCTCCCGGCTGAAGCTGACCGTGCCGATCAGCGGCTCGAACACGTCCATCGTCAGTTCCTGTGGGACGAGCCCGATCCGCTGGCGCGCCTCGCGATAGTTGCGCTGCCAGTTCTTGCCGTCGACGAGGACCTCGCCGGAAGTGGGTTTGACGATGCCGCAAACGATGCTGATCAGCGTCGTCTTGCCCGCGCCGTTCGGGCCGAGAAGCGCGAAGATCTCGCCGCGCTTGATGTCGAGGTCGATCGGCTTCAGCGCCTGGGTTCCGCTGTCGTAGGTCTTCGTCAGCCCGCGGATGGACAGGATCGGATTGCTCATTCGACGGGAGTCTCCACAATTGCGTCCGCCTTCTTCTCCGGATCGAGACCGTGCCGGAGAAGCATCGGCATGTTGGCGATCGCGAAGAGGATCGAAACGACCGTCACGCCCCAGACCTTGACGGTCAGCCAGGTGTCGAAGGTGAGCGTGGCCCGCATCACTTCGTTGGCGATTGCCAGAGCGAGGAAGAACAGAGCCCAGTTGCGACTGAGCTTACGCCAGCCTTCCTCGGTGAGGCCGGGGAAGACCGGTCCAAACAGCCACTTGAGAAGGGCTTTGCCACGCAGAAGGCCGCCACCGAGCAAAGCCGCGAAACCGATATAAATGAAGGTCGGCTTCATCTGGATGAACTTGGGGTCGCGCAGGTAGAGCGTGATCGCTCCAAAACCAAGGATCAGGATCGTCGAGATCCACACCATTGGGGAAACGCGCTTCACGACGGCAAGGCCGACGACGATCGAGATCAACACGGCGACCATGAAGGCGAGTGTGGCGACCAGCGAGCCCTGCAGGCCGGAACCCGCGAGCTTGTAAGCGACGAAGAAGACGATCAGCGGCCCATAATCGAGCAGCATCGTCCAGGAAGAGCCCTTGGTCTCGCTCATTCCGGCGGCAATCCCGCAATGGCCCGCGCAACCGCTCGGGGGTCGAAGGGGCGAAGGTCGTCGACTTTTTCCCCGACCCCAATGGCGTGGATCGGCAACCCGAATTTCTCTGCGGCCGCGACCAGGACTCCTCCGCGTGCGGTGCCGTCCAGCTTGGTCATGATGAGACCGGTCACGCCGGCGGTCTCGCGAAACACCTCGACCTGCGCAAGCGCATTCTGGCCCGTCGTTGCATCGAGCACGAGCAGCACGTCTTGCGGCGCTTCCGGATTCAGGCGGCCAAGCACGCGACGGATCTTGGACAGCTCTTCCATCAGGTGCGACTTGTTCTGAAGCCGCCCGGCCGTATCGACGATTAGGGCGTCGATACCCGTGGCCGTCGCCTGCTTCACACCATCGAAGACGATCCCTGCCGCATCGCCACCCTCCTTGCCGGCAATGACGGGCGCTCCGATCCGGTCGCCCCAAATGGCAAGCTGCTCGATCGCAGCTGCGCGGAACGTGTCGCCTGCGGCCAGAAGGACGCCGTAATCCTGTTCCTTCAGCCAGTGCGCCAGCTTGCCGATGGTGGTCGTCTTGCCGGAACCGTTGACGCCGATCACCAGGATAACGTGTGGGCGTGGGAAACCCCACACCTTCAAAGGCTTGGCGACCGGAGCAAGAATCTTCTCTATCTCTTCGGCGAGGATCGAGCGAAGACCACGCTCATCGAGCCGCTCGAACTTCTGGCGGGCGATTCCCTCGCGGATTCGATGAGACGCTTCCGGGCCGAGATCCGAAGCGATCAGCGCCTCCTCGATGTCGTCGAGGGTCGCCGTGTCGAGCGCCGCGCGGCTCGTCAGCCCGGTGAGGTTGTCGGCGACCTTTTCCGCAGTCTTGGAAAACCCGCCACGAAGACGGTCGAGCCAACTCATGCCCACACCGCCGTCAAGTGATCCCCGTCGCGACCAATAACGCGCGCAGGCCCGATGTCACCGCGAGCCGACCCTTCGATCCGGACCGGCGCGAAGGAATCGCCGTGGCCTTTCGCACTGTTCTCGATGAGGACCTGCTGGTTCGAGCCGACCAGCCCGTTCAGCCAGGTCGAGCGCCGTTCTGCGGCCGCGCGGCGAAGGCGAGCCGCGCGAGTCTTCACAAGCTCTCGCTCAAGCTGAGGCATTCGCGCAGCGGGGGTATCGGGCCGCGGCGAAAAGGGGAAGACGTGGGCTGCGATGACGTCGCAATCCTCAAGCAACTTCAAGCTGTTCAGTGCCATTTCCTCAGTTTCTGTCGGAAAGCCGGCAATTAGATCGGCGCCGATGGTGGCGTCCGCTCGAGCGGCCTTGATCTGTTCAACGGTGCGGACGGCGCTCGCGCGGCTGTGTCGGCGCTTCATCCGCTTCAGGATCATGTCATCGCCAGCCTGAAGCGAGAGATGGAAATGCGGCATCAGCCGTGGCTCGCCTGCAATCAATTCCAGAAGGGCATGGTCAATTTCGATGCTGTCGAGCGAAGACAAGCGCAGTCGCTTCAGGGCAGGGATCGTCGCCAGCAGGCGCTGACAGAGCTGACCAAGTCCCATGCCATCAAGTTCGTAGCTGGTGATGTCCACGCCGGTGAGGACAATTTCCTTCGCGCCGCGCTCCAGCTCACGCTCCACCGCCTCGCGAATGGAATGGAAGGGAAGCGAGCGGCTCGGCCCGCGCGCCTTCCAGATCGAGCAGAAGGTACAGCGATGATCACAGCCGTTCTGGATCGCAACAAAGCTTCGAACATGCCCCAGGAAGCCCGCCGGAACGATGTGCGGCAGCTTGCCCGCACTTAGCCGCAAGCTACCGATCTTGCTGTCGTTTCCGACGACGCGATCGACTTCTGGCATTTCAATGAAGGACCTGGGGTCAAGCTCGGCCGCGCAGCCGGTAACGAGAATTCGGACGTCGGGACTTTCGCGGCGCTTCTTTCGAATCACCTGCCGCGTCTGCCGAACCGC
>DASSFK010000390.1:0-2764 GCA_035694565.1 Sphingomicrobium sp. | reverse complement strand
CACTTTTTTCGCGCATAGCAGGCGCTAGCGCCCTATAGGGACGTCAAACCCACAGGGGAGAGTGACTTTGTTCAAGGGCCTGCAGCCCATCATGTACGGTGGCCGCGAGGTCTGGCCGCTGATCGAAGGCGGCAAGGGCGTCTCCGCGACAAACCATGCCAGCTCCGGCGCGTGGGCAGCCGCTGGCGGTATCGGAACTGTCTCGGCCGTGAACGCCGACAGCTATGATCCGGAAGGGCGGATCATCCCGCAAATCTATCACGGCATGACCCGCCGCGAGCGGCACGAAGAACTGATCAAATTTGCCATCGACGGCGCCGTTGCTCAGGTGCAGCGCGCCTACGACATCGCGTCGGGCAAGGGTGCGATCAACATCAACGTGCTGTGGGAGATGGGCGGCGCTCAGCGTGTGCTCCACGGCGTCCTCGAACGCACCAAGGGCCTCGTCACCGGCGTCACCTGCGGTGCCGGCATGCCCTACAAGCTAAGTGAGATCGCTGCGTCCTACGGCGTCAATTATCTGCCGATCATCAGCTCCGCGCGTGCCTTCAGCGCCTTGTGGAAGCGGGCCTATCACAAGGCGGCCGAGTGGCTCGCGGCAGTGGTCTACGAAGATCCGTGGCTGGCCGGCGGTCACAACGGTCTGTCGAACGCCGAGGACCCGCGCGCTCCTCAGGACCCCTATCCGCGCGTCGCCGCACTGCGCGCGACCATGCGCGAGAACGGCATCGCCGACAGCGTTCCAATCGTCATGGCCGGCGGCGTCTGGCGCCTCGACGAGTGGGAGAACTGGATCGATAATCCGGAGCTCGGCCAGATCGTCTTCCAGTTCGGAACGAGGCCGCTGCTGACGCAGGAAAGCCCGATCCCGCCGGAGTGGAAGGCTCGGCTGATGACGCTCGAAGAGGGCGACGTCCTGCTACACCGCTTCTCGCCGACCGGCTTCTATTCGTCGGCCGTCCGCAATCCGTTCCTTCGTCAGCTCGAGGCCAGGTCGCACCGTCAGGTCGCCTTCACCAAGGAGCCACTCGGCGACCATCACTTCGAGCTTGACGTCGGCGTCGGCAAGAAGCGCGGCTACTGGGTCACCAAGGGCGACCTGCAGCATGCTCGCGAGTGGTTCGCTGCCGGCTTCACGGAAGCGCTGAAGACGCCCGACGAGACGCTCATCTTCGTCAACGCCGATGAAAAGAACATCATCCGCCACGATCAGGCGGAATGCATGGGCTGCCTCAGCCAGTGCGCCTTTTCGTCCTGGGCGGACAATGAGAAGAACTCGACCGGGCGGCTCGCGGACCCGCGCAGCTTCTGCATTCAGAAGACTCTTCAGGACATCGCGCACGGCGGTCCGGTCGAGCAGAACCTGATGTTCGCCGGCCATGCCGCCTTCCGGTTCAAGTCCGACCCATTCTATTCCAACGGCTTCATTCCGACCGTGAAGCAGCTGGTGGACAGGATCCTGACGGGAGCTTGAGTTTGCGTAAGGGGGTCGTTGCCGCCGTAATCCTGACGCTTGCCGCTCCGGCGGCCGCACAGGAAAAAAAGCCGCCTTACTGGGCCTCGATCGCGTCGGGCGAAGCGATGATGCGCACGGGGCCGGGGCGCAATTATCCGGGCGTCTGGCTCTACAAGCGCCGCGACCTGCCGATCCGGGTCGTGAAGACCTATCCCAACTGGCGTCTGGTCGAGGACCCTGAAGGGACCCAAGGGTGGATGCTCGTTTCGCTTCTCAGCGACCGCCGGACGGCGATCGTGAAGCAGGGCGACCCGCGGCCGATCTACGCCAAGGCAGATGCAGGCAGTCGGGTTCGGTACAAAGCGCAAGTGGGCGTCGTCGGCCGCATCGAGCATTGCGGAAACGGGTGGTGCCATATCGAGATCGGCAAGCGCGAAGGCTATATCCGGATCTCCGACATCTGGGGCGTAAGCGACGGAGAAACGGTCGATTAGTCTGCCTGTCCAACACTCTTGACAGTCAAGAGTTCTGGACAGATGATGATGCCGTGGAGAATCGGCTAAAGCATTTCCGCGAACAGCGAGAATGGAGCCAGGGTGAGCTGGCGAGGCGCCTCGGCGTGTCGCGCCAGACCATCAACTGTGTCGAGACCGACAAATATGATCCGAGCCTCCCGCTGGCGCTGCGCATGGCGAAACTCTTCGCTGTGCCGGTCGACCAGATCTTCATCGATCATTGGAAGCCGGAGGAGCAGCAATGAGCAGCGCGATCGACAGGACGAAGGTCCGGACGATGATTATGCGGATGGTTTCGGGCGCCATTGTTGGAGCTGCGGTCACTGGCTTGTTCCTGGTCTTCGTGATCGACCTTCCCGACTTCTCGGACACCTCGCGCCTGGTCGCCGTAATTGCGGGGCTGAGTTACGGCCTCATGGGCTTGGCGGTTGGCGTCGGAACGCTCTCGCCCCGGCTCGGAGCGACCTTCCTCAACGTCGAGGATGCCAACGAGATATCCGAGGATCGACGGGCGCTTGGTCCGGGAGCGATCGTTTGCCTGCTGGCGGGACTGCTCTTCATTGCGCTTGCGCTCGCACCCGCCGGCAATTTTGAAGGCGCCCTGCCGCGCGATATCGCCGCTGGCACAGTGGCCGTTTCGTTCGCTGCCCTCATCGGCGTCAGCCTGTGGATGCGGCGGTACATTGACGAACTCAATCGCGCGCTCGGAATTGAAGGTTCGGCCTCGGCAATGAACCTCTCGTTCCTGCTGTTCGGCGGATGGGCGGCGCTTGCGCATCTCGGATACGTGCCA
>DASSFK010000389.1:0-2524 GCA_035694565.1 Sphingomicrobium sp. | reverse complement strand
GTTCGTGGCTTCGCGCCGGCGCTTCAACCCCGCCTCCGCCGCATCCTGCTGTTCCTGGGTCCGGATGTCGCGGTTCGAGCGAAGCGCCGGGCCCACCGTCCAGATGTCGTCGACCCAGACATAGCCCTTGAACGTGGACGGAATCTGGCCGAGCTGCTCGGGAAGGGTCAGGCCCATCGACAGGTCTTCTCCGTACGGCCCGACGATCAGCACGCGTGCTCCGACCTTGTCCATCCGCTGGATGGTCCGGTTGGGCCAGCCCCAGAAGGCCCATTGGCGGTTGAGCGGGACGATCAGGATTCCGTTTCGGCAACTCTCGGGAACGATCGAGGTCCAGCCGAACTTCACGTAATCCATGGTGCAGGCCTTGGCGCTTTCCTTGCTCCACGCCCAGGCGGCGGGATAGATTTTCCTGATCCGCTCGACCGGGCCGGGCGCTCCGTAGAAAATGTCCTTTCGAGCGACCACGTCGCGCCTGGCTGCCTTCAGCGCCGCCGCGAGCCGATCGGCTTCAGCGGGGTCCTTGCCCTTGAAGTTGAAGATGATCGGCGTCGAGGGAAGCGCATCGACCGCCTCCTCAAGCGTCGGGATCATGCCAAGCTGACTGCCGCGGAAGGGGAAGCTCTTTCCATGGTCCGCGGTATAGCCGTAGCCGGGATCGAGCTGCTTCAATTCGGCCATGGTCTTGTCGCGGATCGCGCCCTTGCCGTTGGTCCGGCAATCGACCGTCCAGTCGTGGAAAATGGCGATCCGCCCGTCGCTCGTCGGCGCAATGTCGATCTCGACCACATCGGCGCCCATCTGCCGGGCGGACTGCATCGAACGGACCGTGTTCTCGAGATAGTCGTGGACCGGCGGCTCGATCCTCTCGGCGGTGCAGCTGTTCCGACCGACACCCTTGTGGTCGAACAATTGCGAGACTCCACGGTGGGCGATCAGCCGCACTCCGCCGAGCGGCCTGCTCGCCAGCCAGCTCGCGTTGACGAAGGTGAAGACGAGGAGAAGCAGGGCGACCGCGAAGGCGATCAGGCGCAGCCAGCCCCTCATTCAGGCAATGCTAGAAGCCGCCTCGCCTGTTCCGCATCCTGTTTCATGCGCTCAGCCAGCTCCCCCATGCTGGCGAACTTCATCTCCTCTCGGATGTAATGATGCAAGCCCACTTCGATCCTGCGACCGTAGAGGTCGCCGCTGAAGGCGAAGAGATTGGCTTCGAGAAGCTCGACCGGCGGATCGAACATCGGGCGGATGCCGAGGCTAGCGACGCCCGCATATTCGACCTCGCCGTCGAGACGGACGCGGACCGAGTAGATTCCATAGGCCGGCCGCTGATAGTCGCCGAGGCGGATGTTCGCGGTCGGGCAGTCGAGCTCTGCCCCTCCCCTTCCATCGCCGCGCTCGACGATGCCCTCGATTGCAAAAGCCCGGGTCAAGAGGCGCGTCGCAGTGCCGACGTCGCCCGCCACGAGCGCCTCGCGGATTCGGCCGGAGGAGACGCGTTCGCCGTCGACGAGCACCTGCGACACCGCCTCGGCGGTGAGGCCGTGCCGTTCGCCGATCTGCTTGAGGAGAGCGACGTCGCCCGAGCGGCCCTTGCCGAAGCTGAAGTCGTCGCCGGTGACGACGCCCGCCGCTCCGATCCGCTTGACCAGCATGTCGGCGACGAATTCCTCGGCGTCCATCGAGGCGAGATCCGGACCGAAGCGAAAGACCAGCATCGCGTCCGCTCCGGCATGGGCGAACAGGCTCTCGCGCTGGTCGAGCGAGGTCAGCCGGAAGGGCGGGACGTCGGGCCGAAAAAGCCGCACCGGATGCGGGTCGAAGGTCGCGACGATCACCGGCCGCCGCATGTGGAAGCCGAGCGCGATCGCCCGGCTGACGACCGCCTGATGGCCGAGATGGAAGCCGTCGAAATTGCCGAGCGCGAGGACCGCACCGCGAAATTCCTCGGGAATGATCTGGTCGTTGTAGAGCCGCTGCATCGGGCGCGGCTCTATCGGCGCATTGCCGTTACCGCAATCAGTGGGTCGGAAGGTCCTTCTTAAGCAGTCGGTACTCGTGGACCGCGAGCGCGATCACGAAGGCGTCGAGGATCGACAGCAGGAGCAGGCCGACATCGTTGGTGAAGCTGTAGCGGTAGAGCTGATAGGCGATGAAGGCGCTGAAGACCACGAAGCAGGCGGGATAGGCCCAGAGCTTCTCGCGAAGGAGTCCGACGACCACCGCCAGCTTGAGCAACCCATGAGTGAACAGATAAAAGGCGTAGAAGTGCTGGGTTTCGAGCGAGAAGCTCTGCGCGAACTTCAGGACGGTCGTCGCCACCCAGTCCTGCGGGTCCTGTAGCCGTTCGTCGGTTGTGAACCGGCCAAGGAAGGTGATGATCCGATCATGGGCAACGAGGAACAGCGCGATGCCGCTCGCCATTTCGACGAGCGCGTAGAAGCCCTTCAGCCCGACGCTGAGCACAAACAGGCCGTGGATCCGACGCTCATTCATGGGTTGTGGTGGCGGCTCTATCGCCTTGCGA
>DASSFK010000388.1:0-7423 GCA_035694565.1 Sphingomicrobium sp. | reverse complement strand
CACATAGAAGAAGCCCGTGTCGGCCGTGCTGACGAGCTTGATCTTGACGGTTGTCGGCTTGGCCATCGCGCCTATCCCAAATGCTGAAAACGAAGAGAGCGGCGCGTGAGTGCGGCCGCTCGATCGGTGGCGCAAATGACCGGAGGGCGGCAATTTGTCAAGGCGACTCCGGTGCGTAACCGCGTCTTAACCATCCTCGTTGAGACTGCGCTATGTGAAAAGGGCACGCACTTCAGGGTCGCTCGGCGACATCCGAAAGCAGCTCGGCGAGCGGATCGCCGAGCTCAGCAAGCGCGCCGCCCGCCTTTCTCCACTCGATATCCATGCCCAGATGGACGCCATCCGCGAAGTCGCCGCGATCAACGGCCTCGCCGCTCTGGAAGAGCTTGCCCATCGCTCTTCGCAGCTGGCGCTCTTGCCCGGTCACCGGGTCTCGGTTCAGTGCTGCCTCGAACATATGGACGAGGCGCTCGGAAGCAACCGGAGCACCGACACGACGGCAATTCTCGCAGCCCTCGCCATTCGCCTCCACTAAAGTTTCGGCACGGAAGGCGCATTTCGGGCATTGAGGCGCGGTGAAGCTTCGCGCCGCATTCGTCATCGCTGCCGTCCTTTGCATGCTCGGCATGACGACCGTCTGGGGGTTCGGCTCCCTCATGGCGCAGCCGCACGTGGCTCCGGTCCCGGCACCGACACCGCCCGGCCGGCTCGTTCACATTGTCTCTTCCGACGGGGTAAGGCTCGGGGGCAGCTACTGGCCCGGACGACAACCCAAGGGCCCAGCGGTCCTTTTGCTTCACGGAATCAACAGCTCGAGGGCAAGCTTTACTCGGCACGCACTCTGGCTCAATGGCCTTGGCTACGCCGTCCTCGCCATCGACCTTCGCGGTCATGGAGGATCGGCGGCGGTTCCCCGCAGCTTCGGCCTTCACGAATCGCGCGACGCGGCGGCGGCCCTCGCCTTCCTCCGCAAGGGCGAACCTGGTCGCCGCATCGGAGTGATCGGGACCTCCCTCGGCGGCGCCTCGGCCCTGCTCGGCGATGACGGTCCGCTTCCGGTGCAGGCGATGGTGCTCCAGGCCGTTTATCCCGACCTTCGGCGCGCAATCTCCAATCGGATCGTCAACGTCGCCGGCGAGCCGGTGGCGTGGCTGACGGAGCCGCTCCTGAGCTATCAAAGCTGGCCCCGATATGGCGTGCCGCCCGATCGCATCGCACCAATCGCCGGACTGCGGAGATTCACAGGTCCAGTGCTGATCATCGGCGGCGTTGACGACACGAGCACCACGGCCGGCGACACCAGGGCGTTCTTCGAGGCCGCCCCTGGACCAAAGCGCCTCTGGCTAATCGAAGGCACCGGCCATGCCGCGACCGGGTCGATCTTCAACGACGACTATCGCAAGCGCGTACAGGCATTGTTCGAAACGAGCCTGGGACCGGCCTGACATGCGCGCCTTTTCCCAGCTTCTCGATGCCCTCGTTTACACGCGGTCGCGCAACACCAAGCTCAAGCTCATCGGCGTTTATCTCAAGGAGACTGCGGATCCCGACCGGGGCATCGCGCTCGCCGCGCTGACGGGCACGCTCGACATTCCGCACGTCAAGCCCGCCGCGATTCGTGGTCTCGTCGAGGAGCGCATCGATCCGATCCTGTTCCGGATGAGCCGCGATTATGTCGGCGATTCGGCCGAGACCATCTCGCTGCTCTGGCCGACCTCCACCGAGGGCGAGCCGGAGCTGGACGACGCTACGATCAGCATTTCGACCGCGGTCGAGCGGCTTCGGACGGCGAGCAGGATGGATGCGCCTAAGGTGCTCGCGGACATGCTCGATCACCTCGACGCCTCGGGCCGGTTCGCGCTCCTGAAGCTGGCGATGGGCGCGCTTCGAGTCGGCATCTCGGCGCGCCTGGCCAAGCAGGCGCTTGCCGATGCGTTCGGGATCGACGTCGAAGCCGTCGAGGAAGTCTGGCACGGCCTTGCGCCTCCCTTCCTTGAGTTGTTCGACTGGGCAGAGGGGCGAGCACCACAGCCGACCGCGCAGGGCGTTCCGGTTTTCCGGCCCTTCATGCTGGCCCACCCGCTCGAAGGAACGAAGGTCTCGCTCGACGACTATGCGGCGGAATGGAAGTGGGACGGAATTAGGATCCAGCTCGTTCGAACCGCCGGCCAGACGCGGCTCTACAGCCGCACCGGCGACGACGTCAGCGGCAGTTTTCCGGAGATTGCCGAAGCGTTCACGATCGAGGGAGTGCTCGACGGCGAGCTGCTCGTCCGCGGCTCGGAACAGGGCAGTGCCGATTTGCACGGCGGCGCCGCGGCAAGCTTCAACGCCCTGCAACAGAGGCTTGGTCGAAAGAACGTCAGCCAAAAGATGCTGGGCCAATTCCCGGCATTCGTCCGTCTCTATGATATTCTGTTCGACGGAAGCGAGGACCTCCGCGAGCTTGGATGGTCGGACCGTCGCAAGCGGCTCGAGGCCTTCGTGCCTCGCCTCGATCCGGAGCGGTTCGACCTGTCCCAAGTGATTGAGGCGAGATCGTTCGAGGATCTCGAGGAAACGCGTTCCGGGGCCCGGGACGCGGCGATCGAAGGGATGATGCTCAAGAGGCGCGACAGTCCCTATGTCCCCGGACGGCGGGCGGGGCTCTGGTACAAGTGGAAGCGGGATCCGCTCACCGCCGACTGCGTGCTGATGTATGCCCAGCGCGGGTCGGGAAAGCGCTCCAGCTACTACAGCGACTACACTTTCGGCTGCTGGAACGAGGAGCATGAGCTGCTTCCGGTCGGCAAGGCCTATTTCGGTTTCACCGACGAGGAGTTGCGCTGGATCGACCGCTGGGTCCGGAACCACACGATTCAGCGCTTCGGGCCGGTCCGCGAGGTCGAGAAGAGCCTGGTTCTCGAGGTGGCGTTCGATTCGATCCACAGGAGCGCACGGCACAAGTCCGGCCTCGCCATGCGTTTCCCGCGCGTCAGCCGAATTCGAACCGACAAGCCCGCCAATGAAGCGGATCGGATCACAACTCTCCTTTCGATGGTGACTTGAAGCGGCGGCGACTCCCGTTACGGTCGCGCACCAAAGGGGAGAGTTGCATGCTGAAACTATTGGCCGCCGTTACGGCGCTGGCCGCGGCGTCCACGGCCAGCGCCGAAACCTATGCGATCCAGGCCGGACGGCTGATCGTCGATGCCGCCCAGCCCGCGCGCGGCGCGTCGACGGTGATCGTCGACAACGGACGCGTCACCCGTATCGAAGACGGTTTCACCGCTCCTGCAGGCGCTACCGTCGTGGACGAGCGCGGCCGGACGGTGATGCCCGGAATGACCGACGTCCATGTCCATCTGACCCAGACTGCCGGAACACCCTGGTACGCTTATTTCACCCAGAAATATTCGATCCCCTACGCAACGACCCTGGGCCTGACGCATGCGCTGGAGATGGCCCGCGCGGGCTTCACCACCGTTCGCGATCTGGGCGGCGACGCGAGCGCCGTCGTCGCGGTTCGCAACGCCGTTGCAGAAGGCCGCTTCCCCGGCCCGCGAATCAGGGTTTCGGGCGATCCCCTTTCCATCATCGGCGGCCATGCCGATGCGGCGACCGGCCTCCCGCCCGAGCTCGCCCAGGCCGTCAATGACGCGCACTTGAGCCCGGCGGTCTGTACCGGCGTCGAGCAATGCCAGGCGGCGGTCCGCAAGCTCGCGGCCGAAGGTGTCGACGTGATCAAGATCATGGCGACCGGCGGCGTTCTCGATCCTGGGGCAATGGGGCTCGAGCAGCATTTCAGCGATTCGGAGATGAAGGGCATCGTCGATGCCGCTCATGCAATGCACCTGAAGGTCGCGGCGCACGCCCACGGGGCGCGCGGAATCCTCGCGGCGACCAACGCCGGTGTCGATTCGATCGAGCACGGCACCTTCCTCGACGCCTCCGGGGCGCAGGCGATGAAGGCGCGCGGCACCTATTACTCCGCCACTTTGATGGCGTTCAGCGGAGTCCAGGGGCTGATGGGCAGCGGCAAGCTCTCGCCCGAGTCCGAGGCCAAGGCGCGGCAGACCTTCGACGTCTGGGGCAAGGGCCTGAACCTCGCCTACCGCACCGGCGTGAAGATCGCGCTCGGAACGGACAGCGCGGTCGCTCCCCACAGCCAGGCCAACAAGGAATTGGAGCTGATGGTCACGAAGGGCGGGATGACACCGCGCGATGCCCTGATCGCCGCGACCAGGGGCGGGCCTGACCTTCTCGAAATTTCCGGCGAAACCGGAACGCTCGACCCCGGCAAGTCCGCCGACCTGATTGCAGTCGATGGAGACCCGTTGGTCGATCCGACCGCCGTGACCCGGGTCGGCTATGTCATGGTCGGCGGCAAGCCCATCCCGATGAAGGATTGACCAAGGAATGCGTTCGTCACTGTTAGCGCTCGGCCTTCTCCTCTCCACTACCGCCTTCGCTGCCGACACGCCGGCACCGGCGGGCGACACGCCTACGGCTAAAGCGAAGGAGGAAGCGGCAAAGCCGGATCCGGATGTCGCGGCAGCGAGCGTCGAGGAAGATGCGCAGCCGAAGAAGCGCTCCATCTCGCTGCGCGGTCGCTCGCTCAGCTACACGGTCACTCCTGGCCACCTGACCATCCGCGATGACGACGGCGCGCCCAAGGCGAGCATGTTCTACGTCGCTTACACGGCGGACGGCGGACGGGGCGCGGCGCGGCCGGTCACCTTCCTGTTCAACGGAGGACCCGGCTCTTCGACCATGTGGCTGCACATGGGCAGTTTCGGTCCGATCAAGGTCGACGCTTCGCTTCCTGAAACGGTGCCGGGACCGCCCTTCCGTTACGGTTCCAATCCCTATTCCCTGCTCGACGTCAGCGATCTCGTTTTCATCGATGCGCCGACGACCGGACTTTCCCGACCGCTCGGCAAAGCCGAGTCCAAGGATTTCTTCGGTGTCGACAAGGATCTCGACGCGTTCAGCCGGACGATCCAGCGCTATCTCAGCAAGTATGGTCGCTGGAATTCGCCGAAGTTCATCATTGGCGAAAGCTACGGAACGACCCGCGCGGCCGGTCTTTCCACCGCGCTCGCGGACCGAGGTATCCAGCTCAACGGAATCGTGCTCGTCTCGACGGTTTTGAACTTCAACAGCTTCGTCGGCGACCAGTCGCTGGTCAATTTCCTGCCGACCTATGCGACCAACGCCTGGTACCACGGCAAGGTCGCCGAGCCGAAGCCGGACCTGATGAGCTGGGTCTCGGAAGCCAAGGCCTTTGCGGCCGGCCCCTATGCCACGGCGCTCCAGAAGGGCACGGCGTTGACCGAGGCCGAGAAGAGTTCGATCGCCGAGCAAATGGCTCGGCTGACGGGCCTCTCGTCGACCTACATTCTTCGGTCGAACCTCCGGGTTCAGCCCGACCGCTTCGAGCGCGAGCTCCTACGCGAACGCCGGCAGATCATCGGCCGAATCGATTCGCGTTATGTCGGCACCGATGCCGACGCGGCGGGCGAGAGACCGAGCTATGACGCGCAGGCGACGGCCATCACGGGCGCCTTCGCGGGCGCTCTCAACGACTATCTGTTCCGCGATCTCGGCTACAAGACGCCGCTCACCTACCGGCCGAACAATTATGCCGGCATCGGTGAGGACTGGAACTTCCAGCACAAGTCGGCGGACGGACAGCAGCTCGCCGTCGACACCAGCGTCGACCTCGCCGCCGCAATGCGCGGCAATCCGCGGATGAAGTTGCTTTCGGTGAACGGGCTGTATGATCTCGCGACGCCGTTCTTTGGAGCGGACTATGATATCGGCCACATGGCGCTGGAGCCGCAGATCGCGGCGAACATCCGCTACACTTACTATGCCGCGGGCCACATGATGTACACGGATCCGGATTCCGCCCGGCAGCTCAAGGACGACCTCGCCGACTTCTACGCAAGCGCGATGTAGGAATGAAAAAAGCCGGCGGGATTTGCGTCCCGCCGGCTCTTCTGCCCCCTTGAAAAAGGTTATTCGCTGACCGGCGACAGGTTCACCGCAGCATATTTGCCCCGGCGATCGACCTCGATCTCGAACTCCAGCTTGTCGCCCTCGTTGAGCGTCGGCATGCCGGCGCGCTCCACGGCCGAAATATGCACGAAAGCATCCGGCTGTCCGTCATCGCGCTGGATGAAGCCGAAGCCCTTCATCGCGTTGAAGAACTTGACGACGCCCGTCGCCTTTTCGCCCGTCAGCTGACGCTGCGGAGCGCGCTCGGCCCGTTCCACCGCCATCGGCTCACCGTCGATTCGCAGATTGGTCGCAGAGATGCGTCCACCACGGTCGACGAGAGTGAACTCGAGTGGCTGGCCGTCCGCCAGATCCGTCAGACCGGCCTGCTCGACGGCCGAGATGTGAACGAACACATCCTCGCCGCCGTCATCGCGAACGATGAAGCCGAAGCCCTTCTGCGGATTGAAGAACTTTACGATGCCCTTGCCTTCGCCGACGACCTGGGGAGGCATTCCGCCACCACCGCCGGCGCCGCCGCCACGGAAGCCGCCGCCACCACCGCCGCCGCCGCGAAAGCCACCGCCTCCGCCGCCGCCACCGTAGCCGCCACCACCGCCACCGCCGAAGCGATCACCGCCACCGCCGCCAAAGCGATCGCCACCGCCGCGGTATCCACCGCCGCCGCCGCCGCCGCCACCGCCGCCCGCAAAGCCGCCGCGGTCTCCGAAACCGCCGCGCTCGCCGTAGCTGCTGCTTTCACCACCGAAGAAATCGTCGCGCTTGTCTCGGCCGCGACCACCGCGGTCCCCCTTACGCCCTCTATCGAAACCCATGCCCGTCTAAAATCCTTTGTGCCCGCAATGCCTTAAAACCAACGCGCTGGGCCCAAAGAGCGCAACCGGTTAGGCGCGTGATTGCTCACACACCATTCAGCACCCTACAGCAAAAAACCGAGCGTCTCCAGTGATTCCGGAGCATTTGCGTGGCATGGCCTCAAGAACTGCCGCGCGAGGTCTGCTAAGAGGTGTGCAGGCCCGAACTTTTGGGACGAATGAATGAGCATATTTTTCCACGAAGAAGACCTGGCTGAAGGCCTCAAATTCGAAGGCCCGATCGCCGTCGACACGGAGGCGATGGGCCTCCATCCGAATCGCGACCGCCTGTGCCTCGTCCAGCTGTCGGATGGCCGCGGCGACGAGCATCTGGTGCGATTCGCCAAGGGCAGCGCCTATTTTGCGCCGAACCTCAAGGCGCTGCTCAGCGATCCCGATCGACTGAAGCTCTATCACTTCGCCCGTTTCGATGTGGCGATGATCCAGGCCTATCTCGGCTTCATGGCCGCGCCCCTCTATTGCACTCGCACCGCCTCGCGGCTGGTTCGGACCTACACCGACCGCCACGGCCTCAAGGACCTCGTGCGCGAGCTTCTGGGCCTGGA
>DASSFK010000387.1:0-2910 GCA_035694565.1 Sphingomicrobium sp. | reverse complement strand
GATCATGGCCGCCAACGCCTTTTCTCGCGCTTTCTTGTCGGGGGGTGCATCCGCAAAAGGCCCGATGCGCTTACGGCGCGCAAAACGGAGCGCGGAAGCGGCCGCTTCTTCCGCCGCAAGCGCGTTCGCCGATGCCCCCTCGTCTTCGTCGACACCGGCAGCATGAAGCGCCTGACGGACACGCGCGGCCCCGTAGCCCCGTTCCGTAAGAGACCGTGATTTAGACAATGCATAGAGGGAGTCGTCGACCAGACCGCTGGAGGCAAGCCGGTCTACCAGCCGCTCGATATCGGCCGACCGATCGCCGTCCCAGCCACGCTCGCGGACCTTTCGGTTCAGATAGTTAGCGAGCTTGGCGCGCGTCGTCGCGAACCTGCCGAGGTAGAATAGCGCCAGTTCGTGCAGCTTTTCCTCGTTGAGCGGCTTGCGCGGTCGGCCAGGCTTTCGGGCGTACATTGGCCCAATTTGTGCCACACTCGCACACCACTACAAGACGGCCCACTGCCAAGTGGGAAGTTAAGCCGCGCCTTCTGGCGGGCATTCTAGTAATTATGGTGAAGGCTTGCTCGACCGGAACAACACGATCGTAGCCGACCTTGCTCCCGCCGGCGCTACCTCGACTCTGGACCCGCATCCGCGACGCATCGCGGACTTTGCGACCTTGGGCGAAGCGCTCGACTATGCGGGTCGCGGGCGTCGCGGCATGAATTTCCACGACGCTCGGGGGCAGCTCGTCAGGGCCTATCCCTTCGCCGAGCTGCGCGAAGATGCGCTCGCGAATGCGCAGCGCTTCATCGCGCTCGGGATGAAGCCCGGGGATCGCCTGGCGCTGATCGCCGAGACCGGACCCGAGTTCGCGGCCTGCTTCTACGGAGCAGTCTACGCCGGCCTGTGGCCTGTTCCGCTTCCGCTTCCCACCAGCTTCGGTGGCCGCGAAGCCTATGTCGACCAGCTTCGAGTGATGCTTGCGAGCAGCGACCCGTCGCTGCTCGTCTGTCCGCCGGACATGCTGACCTACGCGCACGAGGCCGCCGCCGATCGCGGCATCGCCGCTCGCTGCTGGGACGGCATAGCCGAGATCGAGGTCGGCACGGCCGAGCTTCCAGAGCCTGACGCGGACGAAGTCGCCTACCTTCAATATTCGAGCGGCTCGACCCGGTTCCCGCACGGCGTCGCCGTCACGCATCGCCAGCTCCTGTCGAACCTTCGCTCGCACGGCATCGGACTGAAGGTCATCGACACCGACCGCGTCATATCCTGGCTTCCCTGGTACCATGACATGGGCCTGGTCGGCTGCATGCTGTCGCCGATGGCGATGCAGATGTCGGTCGACTACCAGAAGACCGAGGATTTCGCTCGGCGCCCGCTCGCGTGGCTCGACCTGGTCACCCGCAACCCGGGCACGAGCGTCAGCTATTCGCCGACCTTCGGCTACGACATTTGCGCCCGCCGCATGTCGTCGCAGACGCGCGCGGAAGATCGTTTCGACCTGTCACGCTGGCGGATTGCCGGAAATGGTGCGGACATGATCCGTCCGGACGTCATGCAGGCATTCGTTGACGGCTTCGCCGACGCCGGGTTCCAGGCGTCCGCATTCTGTCCGAGCTACGGTCTTGCCGAAGCGACGCTTGCCGTTTCGCTCATGCCTCCTGGCGAAGGAATCCGGATCGAGCTGGTCGAAGAGACGGTGCTCAACGGCGGAAGCAGCGGCTCGGACGGACGTCCCCGCCGGTACCGCGCAGTCGTCAATTGCGGCAAGCCGGTCGAGGGAATGAAGATCGAAGTCCGCGGCGAAGACGGCTCGGTCCTTCCCGAGCGCGGGATCGGCCGGGTCATCGTTCATGGTACCTCGGTGATGCACAGCTATTATCGCGATCCGGAGTCGACGGCGGCCTGCCTGTCGGACGACGGTTGGCTCGACACCGGCGACATGGGCTACTTGTCCGGCGGCTACATCTTCATCGTCGGCCGCGCCAAGGACATGATCATCATCAACGGCCGCAACCACTGGCCGCAGGACATCGAATGGGCGGTCGAACAGCTGCCCGGCTTCAAGTCCGGCGACATCGCGGCCTTTGCGATCACCGGTCCGTCCGGCGAAGAAACTCCTGCGGTTCTGGTCCATTGCCGAGTGTCCGATCCGCAAGAGCGCGGCCGGCTTCGCGACGACATCCGCGAGCGCGTTCGAGCGATCACGGGGATTACCCCGATCGTCGAGCTTGTCCCCCCGAGGTCGCTACCCCGCACCAGCTCGGGCAAGCTGTCGCGGACCAAAGCGCGCAATCTCTACCTTTCGGGCGAGATCCAGCCGTTCGACATCGCCGCCTAGGGCTTTAGCAACCACCGTTGTTCCGCTAGCCTTGGTCTTGCTCGACTGAAGGAGCGCGGCCATTGAACGATGAAGTCATTGCTGTCGCGCTCAGCGCCCAGCTCCTCGTGGTCGTCGGATTCATCCTGGTGATGGTCATCGTTCACAGCGCGGGCCTGGTGGGCATCTCACGGGCGCTTCACCTGACCGATGAGAAGAGCATTCCGAATGAATTCGGCCTTCGCGCCGCTGCGCTGATGGGCACCTACGGATTGCTATTGTTCCTTCTGCACTTCTTCGAAATCTTCATCTTCGCCGCTTTCTTCCGGTACGTCGGAGCCCTCAGATCGATGGAGGAGGCGCTCTATTATTCGGCCTCCTGCTACGCGACGCTCGGAACTGCCGCGTCCAACTTTGCCGAGGAATGGAGGCTGGTTGGAGCACTCGAGGCGCTGATCGGATTCGTCCTCATCGGCTGGTCGACCGCGTTCATGGTCCGGACGCTTCGAAGGATCATCGATTGAAATAGCGCCCTTGCGCGTCTGCCGTTCGCCGCATAAGTCGCAGCCCGGCCGCAGGAGTGTAGCTCAGTTGGTAGAGCA
>DASSFK010000386.1:0-4871 GCA_035694565.1 Sphingomicrobium sp. | reverse complement strand
CGCGCATCCCACATGGGGCGTCGGGGGCAAACCCCGATAGCGCCCCGTTTTTTCGTGGGGCAAATTCCAGTTTTGGAGCATTTGACGCGTGGAGACTTCCGGCGGCATTCAGGCCAGCTTAGCAGGACGCTACGCCTCCGCTTTGTTCAACCTGGCTCGCGACGAACGTCAGATCGATGCGGTGAGCAACAGCCTTGGGCTACTTGCCCAGGCGCTGGCCGATTCTCGGGAGTTCGCGAAACTCGTTTCGAGCCCGCTGGTCGACCGCAAGCAGGCCGGAAAGGCCTTCGCCGCCGTAGCCAAGGAACTCGCGATCGATCCGATCACCGAGAACTTCCTCGGCGTCCTCGCTCGCAATGGACGCAAGAATCAGCTCCAGCCGGTCATCCGCGCGTTTCGCCGGCTCGCGGCGGAGCATCGTGGCGAGACCACTGCCGAAGTCGTGACTGCTCATCCGCTGAAGGACGACCAGCTCGCGGCCCTCAATCAGCGGCTCCGCGCTCGCGCAGGGCGCGACGTCGCGATCGAAACCCGCATCGACCCTGAAATCCTGGGTGGGATCGTCGTCAAAATGGGAAGCCAGATGATCGACGCATCCATCCGCACCAAACTCAACAGACTCGCCGAGGCGATGAAAGGCTGAATATGGACATCCGCGCCGCTGAAATTTCCCGCGTAATCCGCGACCAGATCGCGAATTTCGATGCCGAAGCGCAGGTTTCCGAAGTCGGCACCGTGCTGTCGGTTGGCGACGGCATCGCCCGGATCCACGGCCTCGACAACGTCCAGGCGGGCGAAATGGTCGAGTTCGACGGCGGCATCAAGGGCATGGCGCTGAATCTCGAGGCCGACAACGTCGGCGTCGTGATCTTCGGCTCGGACGCCGAAATCAGCGAAGGTTCGATCGCCCGCCGCACCGGGTCCATTGTGGACGTTCCGATCGGCAAGGGCCTGCTCGGAAGAGTCGTCGACGCTCTCGGCAACCCGATCGACGGCAAGGGCCCGATCGAGGCCACCGAGCGCCGCCGCGTCGAAGTAAAAGCGCCGGGCATTATCCCGAGGAAGTCGGTGCACGAGCCGGTGCAGACGGGCCTCAAGGCGCTTGACGCGCTCGTTCCGATCGGCCGCGGCCAGCGCGAGCTGATCATCGGCGACCGCCAGACCGGCAAGACCGCCGTCGCACTCGACACCTTCATCAACCAGAAGGGCGTCAACCAATCGGACGACGAGAGCCAGAAGCTCTACTGCATCTACGTCGCCATCGGTCAGAAGCGCTCGACCGTCGCTCAGATCGTCCGTGCGCTCGAAGAGAACGGAGCGATGGAATATTCGATCGTCGTCGCAGCGACGGCTTCGGAGCCCGCTCCGCTGCAATATCTCGCGCCGTACACCGGAGTCGCGATGGGCGAGTATTTCCGCGACAACGGCATGCACGCCGTCATCGTCTACGACGATCTTTCGAAGCAGGCGGTCGCCTACCGCCAGATGTCGTTGCTGCTTCGCCGTCCGCCGGGCCGCGAAGCCTATCCGGGCGACGTCTTCTATCTCCACAGCAGGCTCCTCGAGCGCGCCGCGAAGATGAATGACGCCGAGGGCGGCGGCTCGTTGACGGCCCTGCCGATCATCGAGACTCAGGCGGGCGACGTGTCGGCCTACATTCCGACCAACGTCATCTCGATCACCGACGGCCAGATCTTCCTCGAGACGGACCTGTTCTATCAGGGCATCCGTCCGGCGATTAACGTCGGTCTCTCGGTCAGCCGTGTCGGCTCGGCCGCTCAAACCAAAGCGATGAAGAAGGTCGCCGGCTCGATCAAGCTGGAGCTCGCCCAGTACCGCGAGATGGCCGCCTTTGCCCAGTTCGGCTCGGACCTCGACGCCGCAACGCAGCGCCTCTTGGCCCGCGGTGCGCGCCTGACCGAGCTTCTGAAGCAGCCGCAATATTCACCGATGCCGGTCGAAGAGCAGGTCGCCTCTATCTACGCCGGTACGCAGGGCTTCCTCGACAGCGTCGGTACCAAGGACGTCGTCCGCTACGAAGCCGCGCTGCTGAGCTTCCTGCGCAGCGACAAGGCCGACATCCTTAAGGCGATCCGCGACACCAAGCAGCTCGATGACGACACCGCCGCCAAGCTGAAGGATGCGCTGACCGAGTTCGGCAAGACGTTCGCATAAAATGGCGAGCCTCAAGACCCTCAAGGTCCGCATCGGCTCGGTGAAGTCGACGCAGAAGATCACCAAGGCGATGAAAATGGTCGCGGCGGCCAAGCTGCGCCGTGCGCAGCAGAACGCCGAGGCCGGCCGTCCCTTTTCGACGCGCCTGTCGGAGACGGTCGAGAGGCTCGCGGCAAAGGTGACGATCAGCGACAACTCACCGCGCCTTCTTCGCGGGACAGGCAAGAGCGACACTCACCTGTTCGTCGTCGTGACAAGCGATCGCGGCCTTGCCGGGGCGTTCAACACCAACATCCTACGCAATGTCCGCATCAAGGCGCAGGAGCTGAACGCCGAGGGCAAGACCGTCCTGTTCTACATCGTCGGCCGCAAGGGCCGTCCATGGATCCAGCGCGTCGCTCCGAAGGCGATCATCGGCCAGTACGACACCAGCCAGATGAAGTCGGCGACCTACGCCGATGCTCAGGCGATCACCGACGATCTCGTCGGGCGCTTCCAGCAGAGCGAATTCGACGTCGTCCACCTCGCCTATAGCGAGTTCAAGTCGGTCCTCGCCCAGGAGCCGACGATCAAGCAGATCTTCCCGGTTGTTCCGGCGAAGGCCGCAGAGGAAGCCAAGGGCAACGCCGCTCCGTCGGCGATCGAGTATGAACCGGACGAGGAAGAGATCCTGGCCGAGCTTCTGCCGCGCAATCTCTCGGTCCAGATCTACACCGCGCTGCTCGAGAACCAGGCGGGCTTCTACGGTTCGCAGATGACTGCGATGGACAATGCGACCCGCAATGCCGGCGACATGATCAACCGCCTGTCGATCCAGTATAATCGTCAGCGTCAGGCAGCGATCACGACCGAGCTCGTCGAAATCATTTCCGGCGCTGAAGCGCTCTAACGAAACACGAAGGCAAGGAAGCAGAACATGGCCACCGCCGCCGAAACCAAGCCCCGCAGCCGAGCCAAGAAGGCCGACACGTCGTCCGCCGGCTCCGGTACCGCTGTCGAGCAGCAGACCGGCAACCTGACCGGCCGTATCGCGCAGGTCATCGGCGCGGTCGTCGACGTCGCCTTCGAAGGCGAGCTTCCGCCGATCCTCGGTGCGCTCGAAACCGAGAACCAGGGCACCCGCCTCGTCCTCGAGGTCGCTCAGCACCTCGGTGAGAGCGTCGTTCGCACGATCGCCATGGACTCTACCGACGGCCTCACCCGTGGCCAGGTCGTCCGCTCGACCGGCTCGCAGATCCGCGTGCCCGTCGGCCCGAAGACGCTCGGCCGAATCATGAACGTCATCGGCGAGCCGATCGACGAGCGCGGCCCGATCGGCAGCGACATGACCGCTCCGATCCACGCTCCGGCACCGGAGTTCGTCGACCAGTCGACCGAAGCCAACATCCTGGTAACCGGAATCAAAGTCATCGACCTGCTCGCGCCGTACGCGAAGGGCGGCAAGATTGGCCTGTTCGGCGGTGCCGGCGTCGGCAAGACCGTGCTGATCCAGGAGTTGATCAACAATATCGCGAAGGGCCATGGCGGCACCTCCGTGTTCGCCGGCGTCGGCGAGCGCACTCGCGAGGGTAACGACCTCTATCACGAGTTCCTCGACGCGGGCGTTATCGCCAAGGACAAGGACGGCAACGCGACGTCCGAAGGCTCCAAGGTGGCGCTGGTGTTCGGCCAGATGAACGAGCCGCCCGGAGCCCGCGCCCGAGTCGCTCTCTCGGGCCTGACGCAGGCAGAGTATTTCCGCGACGTCGAGGGCCAGGATGTGCTCTTCTTCATCGACAACATCTTCCGCTTCACCCAGGCGGGTTCGGAAGTGTCGGCGCTTCTCGGCCGTATTCCTTCGGCCGTGGGCTACCAGCCGACGCTGGCGACCGACATGGGCACCCTCCAGGAGCGCATCACGTCGACCAACAAGGGCTCGATCACCTCGGTGCAGGCCATCTACGTTCCGGCCGACGACTTGACCGATCCGGCCCCGGCGACCTCGTTCGCCCACCTGGACGCGACGACCGTGCTTTCGCGCGCGATTTCGGAGCTGGGCATCTACCCGGCCGTCGACCCGCTCGACTCCACCTCGCGCGTTCTTACGCCGTCTGTCGTGGGTCAGGAGCATTACGAAGTCGCTCGTGCGGTCCAGGAGACGCTGCAGCGCTACAAGAGCCTGCAGGACATCATCGCCATCCTGGGAATGGACGAGCTTTCGGAAGAGGATAAGCTGGTCGTCAGCCGCGCCCGCAAGATCCAGCGCTTCCTGTCGCAGCCGTTCCACGTCGCCGAGGTGTTCACCAACATCCCGGGCAAGTTCGTGCAGATCGAAGACACCGTGAAGTCGTTCAAGGCGGTCGTCGACGGCGAGTACGATCACCTCCCCGAAACGGCCTTCTACATGGTCGGCGGAATCGAAGAGGCGGTCGCCAAGGCTGAGAAGCTGGCTCAGGAAGCCTGAGCCAGCAATGGCCGACCGGCTCACCCTTGAGGATTGCGTCAACGAGACGTGCCCTTGGTCGGGCGAGCCTGTCCGCGCCGACAGCTTGATGCTCTACAGGGGCAAGGTCGTCGGTTTCTGCAACACGGGCTGCCGCGACAAGTTCGAGAAGGCAGCAAGCGCGTTCGACGCGGCGATTGAAGGTAAGGAATAATGGCCGATCTCAAGTTCGAGCTCGTCACTCCGGAACGCCTGGTGATGTCCGACGACGTCT
>DASSFK010000385.1:0-5533 GCA_035694565.1 Sphingomicrobium sp. | reverse complement strand
GTCCTCGACAGCGGCCTCAACCCGATCTTCATCCTCGGGCTCGGCCCGGCGCCGAAGATGGGCATCGCCGGCTCCGCCACCGCGACCCTCATCGCCAATTACGCGGCGCTGATCGCTCTCCTCGCGTACATGTACGCCCGCGACCTGCCGCTGAGGCTTCGCGGGCGCGAGCTTTGCTATCTCTGGCCCGATGCTTCGATCCTGAAGACGATCGTCACCAAGGGCCTTCCGATGGGCATCCAGATGGTCGTTATCTCGATGTCGGCGCTGGCCCTCGTCGGCCTCGTCAACCGCGAGGGCGTCGACACCGCCGCGGCCTTCGGGGTCGCCCTGCAGCTTTGGACCTACGTCCAGATGCCGGCGATGGCGCTCGGCGCCGCGGTGAGCGCGATGGTCGCCCAGAACATCGGCGCGGGGCTGTGGGAGCGGGTCAATGCGGTCACCCGCTCGGGCATCCTTTACACCCTCCTGATCACCGGGGTCCTGATCGTCGCTTTGACGCTCTCCGACCGAGCGGTCCTGTCGCTGTTCATGGGCTCGGACAGCCCGGCGCTTCCGATCGCCCGGCACATCCACGTGCTGGCGACCTGGAACTTCCTGTTGTTCGGGGTGACGATGGTCCTGTTCGGAACCGTCCGGGCCAACGGGGCGGTCTGGGGTCCGCTTCTGATCCTTTGCGTCGGCCTCATCCCGATCCGCTTCGGCTTCATCTACGCGAGCTATCCCGAGCTCGACGCGGACGCGATCTGGCTGAGCTTTCCGGCGAGCTCGTTCGTCAATTTGGTGCTGGCGATCGCCTTCTACCTGCACGGCGGCTGGAGAAAGGCGCACATGCGGGTCGAGGAGCGGCCGTCCGAGGACGAGTGCCTCGAAGAAGCGCAGGCGACGAGAGAGCCGGGCGGGGCGCTCAACCCCTCCGGCTAGCCGCGCGGAGCGGCGATCGTCACCGCGTCGGGAAGCGCGCTGATCTCGAGCGGAGTCTCGGCTCCGACCTCGCCGTCGATCGACACCCGCATTCTGGGCCTGGTGCTCAAGGTGAACCTGGCTCCGACGAACTCGCGCACGGCCTGCCGTCGTGCCTCGAGCCTGGCGGCCGCCGCGAAATAGCTCCAGCCGAGCTTCGCGATGCTTCGACCGGTGACGATCTGGACGACGATCTCGCCGCTCTTGAGGTCGGCGTTCTCGATGAGCTCGATCCCGCCATGAAAGCGGCCGTTGGCGATGCGGACCTCCGTTGCCCACATGCGGATGGTCCGGCTGCCGTCCTCCAGCTTCACCCGGAACGCCAGGAAATTGGCGGCCGACCAGCCGGCCCAGACGAGATAGCCGAGGCGCCCGAGCGTTCGCTTGAGGCCATGCGGAACCGTCTCGGCGACCCTGGGCGCAAGGCCGATGGCGGCGGCGTTCAGGAAATAATCGCCGCCGATGCAGCCGAGGTCGATCTTCAGGGCTTTCCCGTTGGCGATGACATTAACCGCCCCATCGAGGTCGAGGGGCATCCCGATCGTCCGGGCGAAGCTGTTCGCGGTTCCCAATGGCAGGAAGGCGAACACCACGTCCGTTCCGATGAAAAAATCGACGCTCGACGACAGCGACCCGTCGCCTCCGCCGATGATGACCATCGGAGCCTTCTTCAGCGCTCCAATGACGGCGCGCTCCATGCTGGCCGGCGTCTTGCACGCCTTCGCCTCCAGCAGCTCGATTCCCGCGGCGGTCAGCTTGTCCCGGGCCTCGGCAAAGAGGTCCGCGCCCCTGCGGCTGCCCGCATTGACGATGAGTATGGCCTGTTTGGGGAGAGCTTTCGGCATCCGCCGCTCAATGTTCGACGCGCCCTTTCTTTCCGAGCCGCGTCCGGTCTATCTGCGCGGCCAATGACGACAGCTTCCTTCCCAGCCCTGCGCATGCGCCGAGGCCGGTCGAGCCCCTGGATGCGCGAGATGCTGGCCGAGAACCGGCTCCATCCGAGCGATTTCATCCTGCCCTTGTTCATCTGCGAAGGGAGCGGGATGGAAGAGCCGATCGGCTCGCTTCCCGGAGTCAGCCGCTGGAGCGTCGACCGGATCGCCGGACAAGCGAAGGAGGCCGCGAGCCTCGGCATCCCCTGCGTCGCCTTGTTTCCGAACACTCCGAACGCGCTTCGCACCGACGATGCGAGGGAAGCCCTCAATCCCGACAATCTCATCTGCCGGGCGACCAAGGCGATCAAGGACGCGGTGCCGGAGATCGGCGTGCTCACCGACGTCGCGCTCGATCCCTATACCGCGCACGGCCACGACGGGATCGTCGACGATGATGGCTGGGTCGTCAACGACGAGACCGTCGACATCCTCGTCGAGCAGGCCCTGGTGCAGGCGCAGGCCGGCGCGGACATCATCGCTCCCTCGGACATGATGGACGGAAGGGTGGCGGCGATCCGCGCGATCCTCGAGGGCGAGGGGCACCAGAATGTCGCGATCATGGCCTATGCCGCGAAATATGCGTCCGCCTTCTACGGCCCGTTCCGGGAGGCGGTCGGCTCGCTCGGGCGGTTGAAGGGCGACAAGCGTGGATATCAAATGAACCCGGCGAACATCGAGGAGGCGCTTCGCGAAGTGGAGCTCGACCTCGCCGAGGGCGCGGACTTCGTGATGGTGAAGCCGGGCCTGCCCTATCTGGACGTCGTCGCCCGCGTGAAGGACGCGTTCGGGGTTCCGACCTTCGTCTACCAGGTGAGCGGCGAGTATGCGATGATCGAGGCGGCCGCCGCTGCCGGCGCCGGCGACCGCGATGCGCTGATCCTCGAGACCCTGATGGCGTTCAAGCGGGCAGGGGCGAGCGGAGTGCTCACCTATCACGCGCTGGACGCGGCGCGACTGATCCAGGGCTGATGCTGGACGAGCTTCGGACCGAAATCGAGCGGTTGCGCAACGCGGCCTCGCCGCTCGAGCCCGACGCCGAGGATCGGCGGGAAATGGGTGGCCGGGCGCTCGACCATGCCCTTGCCTATTGGGAGCAGGTCGAGACCGCATCAACGAACCGGCCCTGGTCGGAAGTCTTCGCCCAGAAGCTCGACCCCGAATTCTCCGAGCAGGGCCGCGATCCCGCCCGGGTCCTGGATTACGTCGCCGAATGCGTCGATCGCCCGGGCTTCGCGACGACGTCGCCGAGGTTCATGGCCTATATTCCGGGCGGCGGACTGTTTCATTCGGCGATCGGCGACCTCATCGCGGCCGCGTCGAACAAATATTCGGGCTTCGCCTCGGCAAGCCCCGGAGCCGTCCGCATCGAGAACGCCTGCACCAGGTGGCTGGCGGGCGTCATCGGCTATCCCGACACGGCCGCGGGGACGCTGACCTCGGGGGGAAGCATCGCCAATCTGACCGCCATCGTCGCCGCCCGCGAAGCGCGCGATCCGGACGGCGGCGGGGCGGTCTACACCACCCGCTTTGCACATTATTGCATCGACAAGGCGCTCCACATTGCGGGCAGGGGCCGCTCTCCTCGCCGCCAGATCGAGACCGACGCGTCGCATCGAATGTCGCTCGCGGCGCTCGAGGAAGCGTTCGAAGCGGATCTTCGCATCGGCGTCCGCCCGTGGCTGGTCGTGGCGTCGGGCGGAACCGTCGATACGGGCGCGATCGATCCGCTGCCGGAGATCGCCGAGCTCTGCCGCAAATATGGCGCGTGGATGCACGTCGATGGCGCATACGGCGGCCTGTTCGCGCTCTGCGACGAGGGCAAGGAGCTTCTGAGCGGCATCGACCAGGCCGACAGCGTCGCCCTCGACCCGCACAAGACCCTGTTCCTGCCCTATGGTACCGGCGCCGCGCTGGTTCGCGATGGCAGGCATCTGACCGATGCGTTCAGCGCTTCGGGCGAATATATCCGGCCGCTCGGCGAGTCCGAGGTCGGGCCGTCGCCGGCGGATCTGTCGCCCGAGCTGACCCGGCATTTTAGGGCAATGCGGCTGTGGTTGCCGCTGCAGATCGCCGGCGTTGCCGCGTTCCGCGCCGCCCAGTCGGAGAAGCTGGCGCTGGCCCGCTACTTCCATCGGCGCCTATCGGAATTGGGCGGCTTCGATCCTGGGCCGTCGCCCGACCTCTCCGTGGTCGCCTTCCGTTATCTCCCCGAGAACGGCGATGCCGACGATTTCACCGAGCGCCTGCTGAAGCACCTCCAGCTCGAAGGCCGGGTGATGATGAGCGGCACGCGCATCGACGGCGCCTACTACATCCGCTGCGCGATCCTCTGCTTCAGGACCCACCTCGAGCATGTCGACGAAGCGGTCGATGCAATCCTTGACGGAGTGAAGGCCCTTAATGACTGAAATTGCTATCGAGACCGAGCGGCTTCGCCTCCGGACCTGGGACGCAGCGGATCTCGATGAGTTCATCCGCCATACCAACACCGAACCCGTCATGCGCTGGCTCGGCGGCGTCCGTTCGCGCGAGTGGCACGAGGCCGCCTTCGGCCGAATCGAGAAATACCAGCGCGAGCACGGCCACACCTTCTGGATCGTCGAGCGCAAGTCCGACGGCGCCCTGCTCGGCTTTTGCGGGTTGAAGCGCGTCAACAGCGAGGGCGCCCCCTTTCCCGGCGACTTCGAAGTGGGCTGGCGGCTTCGCGAGGATGCGTGGGGGAAGGGCTATGCCAAGGAGGCCGCGATCGCGAGCCTCGACCTCGCGTTCGGGAAGTTCGGGGCGCCGCACGTGGTCGCTCTCACCGTCAACCAGAACGAAGATAGCCAGGGCCTGATGAAGCGCCTCCGAATGAGCCGCCGCGAGGACCTGGACTTCAAGAGCACCGATGTTCCGCCCGAGCTGAATCCGGTCGTCATCTATCGCATCGAGGCCGAGGAATGGCCTGCCGCGAGGGCAGCTGCGCTCGGCTAAAGGCCGAGACGCTTTTCGATTGCATCGATGCGGTCGGCCTCGGCGTTGTCGATTTCCGCCACCTTGGCCGCGGCAGCCTGGATCGCGGCGAGATTGCCCGCCGGAATGCCGCCGTTCTTCTGAAGGGCGTTGGCGCCGAGCGCATCGATGTCGCCGAGCGCCCGCGTGGTCGGCCCCCGTGCTTCCTGGGCCGCGGAAAGCGCCTGCTGCGCCGCAACCCAGCCCTCGCTCTGCTGCGCCCCTGCCGAGGCCGCCAGCCGCTCGGCATTCCCGGCGACGCTCTGGAAGGCCCGATCGCCGGACTGCGCCTGGTCGATCAATGCCGCGAGATGCGCCGACAAATTGGGGTCCGCCGGCCCAACGTGAACCTCGTTCGGAATCGGGATGCGGGGATCGATCGCCTCCTGGGCTCTCGGGGCAAGCGACGGGTAGTTGCCGGGAGGAGTCGAACAGCCGCTCAGCGCGCCGATGGCGAGGAGCGCGATGGAAATGCCGGTCCGCATGCGTGACGCTCTAGAAGCGGCCATGAGAAGTCGCAATCTCGGGCTTGCCTCCCCGGCAACAGGCCCCTATGTCGCGCCCCTGCCGTTTCTGCGGCCGCGCGCCCGTAGCTCAGCTGGATAGAGCACCAGACTACGAATCTGGGGGTCGGACGTTCGAAT
>DASSFK010000384.1:0-22652 GCA_035694565.1 Sphingomicrobium sp. | reverse complement strand
CCGAATATCCACAGCCAGAACACTCCGAGGAGGGCGCCGGCGAGCAGCAGGATGGTCGTGTAGGCCGCTATCGCTCCGCCGATGATGGCGAGCAGCACGGCGACCCAACGCTTCACCTCGTGAACTTCTCTCCGGCGGCGGCCTTGTCCAGCAGCAGCTTCGAGAAGGTGAAGTCGCTTCCCATGCGGTCCTCCTGGCGCTTCAGGCCTTCGACGATGTTCTGAAGTCCGACGGTGTCCGCCCAGAACATCGGTCCACCGCGGTAGACCGGCCAGCCATAGCCGTACACCCAGACCACATCGATGTCCGAGGCACGCTGCGCCATGCCTTCCTCGAGGATCTTAGCGCCCTCGTTGACCATCGTGTAGAGCGTTCGCTCGACGATTTCCTCGTCGCTGATCTGGCGGCGCTCGACGCCCTGCTTGGCGGCGAAGTCCTCGATGATCTGCTGGACGACCGGCGACGGCGACGGACGGCGCTTCTCGTCATAATCGTAGAAGCCCGCGCCCTTCTTCTGACCCCAGCGATCGATCGCGCAGAGCGCGTCACGGATGTTCTCGATCCGGCTGGGATCGCGGTGCCAGCCGATGTCGACCCCGGCGAGGTCGGCCATCTGGAACGGGCCCATTGGCATTCCGAACTCGACGTGGACCTTATCGATCTGCTCCGGGGTCGCGCCTTCGAGGAGGAGCTTCGTCGCTTCGATCTGCCGCGGCATCAACATCCGGTTACCGATGAAGCCGTGGCAGACGCCGGCGACCACCGCCACCTTTCCGATCTTCTTCGACAGACCCATGACCGTGACAAGCACGTCGGGCGCCGTCTTCGCCCCGCGCACGACCTCGAGCAGCTTCATGACGTTGGCCGGCGAGAAGAAGTGCATCCCGACCACGTCTTCGGGCCGCGAAATGCTGGCAGCGATCTCGTCGATGTTGAGGTAGGACGTGTTGGACGCGAGGATCGCGCCGGGCTTGGCGATCCTGTCGAGCCGCCCGAACACCTCCTTCTTCACGTCCATGTTCTCGTAGACCGCCTCGATGATGAGGTCGCACTCGGCGAGCGCACTGAAATCCAGAGTCGGGGTGAGGATGCCCATCGCCTTCGAGACCTGCTCTTGCGTGAGCTTCCCCTTGGCGGCGGTCGCTTCGTAATTCTTGCGCATCAGGCCGGTGCCGCGGTCGAGCGCCTCCTGGCCCATCTCGACGATCGTCACGGGAATGCCGGCGGACAGGAAGTTCATCGAAATGCCGCCGCCCATCGTGCCGGCACCGATCACTCCGACTTTCTGGATCGGCCGCGGCTGCGTGTCCTCGGGGAGCCCCTCGATCTTCGCGGCCTTGCGCTCGGCGAAGAAGAAATATTGCTGAGCGCGCGACTGCGTGCCGCCGATCAGTTCCATGAACAGCTTGCGCTCTTCGATGACGCCTTCTTCGTACGGCGTCTTGCACGCGAACTCGACGGCGCGGACGTTCGCTTCGGGCGCGTCGAAGCCACGGAACTTGCGCGCGTTCTCCTTTCGGAACTGCTCGAAAACCGAAGGGTCGCACTCGTTGATCTTATATTGCCGCTCGCTGCTCTTCGGCAGCGGTCGAACATCGCGCACCTCCTCGGCATAGCCGACCGCGTGCGGGATCAGATCGTCCTCGATCAGCCGGTCGACGAGCCCGCAGTCGAATGCCTCTTTCGCACCGATCGGACTGCCGCCCGCGCACATTTCGAGCGCCTTTCGGACCCCGGCGACGCGGGGCAGCCGCTGCGTTCCTCCCGCACCCGGAAGAAGGCCAAGCTTCACTTCCGGAGTGCCGAGCTTCGCCGACGGCAAAGCCACCCGATAGTGGCAGCCAAGCGCGACCTCGAGGCCACCGCCGAGAGCCGTGCCGTGGATCGCGGCGACCACCGGCTTGGTGCAGCTCTCGATCCGGTCCACGACCGTAGGCAGCCACGGCATCACCGGCGGCTTGCCAAACTCGGTGATGTCGGCACCGGCGAAGAAGGTCTGGCCCTCGCAGGCGATCACCACCGCCTTCACCGCATCGTTGGCCTCGGCCTCCTCGATCGCCGCGACCAGGCCCTGCCGAACGGCTGCGCCCAGAGCGTTCACCGGCGGATTGTTCGAGAGGACGATCAGGACGTCGCCGTGGCGCTTCGTCGAAATCGGGCTGGTGGTGGCGGGATTGTCCTCGGTGACCGTGGCCATGATGCTCTCCGTTTAATCTCTAGAACGTGCAGCCGTAGGCTTGCCGCATGAAGGGATGGCTGATCGAAAGTCCGCCGTCGGCGACCAGTGCGTGGCCGTTGACGTAGCTCGACTGATCGGACGCCAGAAACAAAGCGACCTCAGCAATCTCGCTGGGCTCGCCGCCGCGGCGGAGCGGGTTGAGCTGGCCGATCGCCGTCTCTTTCCCGGCCGCACGGGCCATATCGTAAATGCCTTGCGTCATGCCGGTCTCGATCAGCCCCGGGCAGATCGCGTTGACTCGAATATTGCTGTCGCAAAGCTGCGCCGCGGCGGTCTTCACGAGGTTGATGACGCCGGCCTTGGACGCCGAATAGGCAATCCCCCCGGCGCCGGCTCGGATACCGGCGACGGACGCCGTGCAGACGATCGATCCTCCGCCTCGTTGCTTCATATGAGGAGCGGCATATTTGATTGCGAGCCACGGGCCGATCAGGTTGACCCTGAGGATCTCCTCCCAGTCGGCTGCGCTCTGGTCGAACAGGCCCGCAAGCCCGCCGGAAATGCCTGCATTGGCGAAGAAAATGTCAATTCCGCCGAAGTCCGCGACGGTCTGCTCGACCAGTCGCTCCACGTCGGCTTCCGACGCGGCATCGACCGAGACGAGATTGTCGCCTTCCGCACGGTCGGCCGCGACGACGGTCGCACCTTCGGCCCGGAAAAGCTGAGCAGTCGCCTTGCCGATACCCGACGCGGCTCCGGTGATGATCGCGACCTTGCCCTCAAGCCTCGACATTTTTGGCGAACTCCAGCTTGGCAATGGCGCGGTTGTGGACCTCGTCCGGGCCGTCGGCGAGGCGAAGCGTGCGGATGCCGGCCCAGCTCGCGGCGAGCGGCGTGTCCTGGCTGACGCCGGCCGCGCCGAACGCCTGAACCGCGTCGTCGATCACCTTCAATGCCATTCGAGGTGCCTTCACCTTGATCATCGCGATCTCGGCCTTGGCGGCCTTGTTCCCGGCCTTGTCCATCAGGTCCGCGGCCTTGAGGCACAGCAGCCGGGTGCAGTCGATCTCGATCCGGGCCTCGGCCACTCGCTGCTCCCAGATGCTGTGCTCGGAGATCTTCTTCCCGAATGCGACCCGGCTCTGCAGCCGCTTGCACATCAGCTCCAGCGCTTCTTCCGCAACTCCGATCGTTCGCATGCAATGGTGGATTCGACCGGGCCCCAGCCGCCCCTGCGCAATCTCGAAGCCCCTGCCCTCGCCGAGCAGCAGGTTCGATGGCGGCACCCGGACATTGTCGAGCTTGATTTCCATATGCCCGTGCGGCGCATCGTCATAGCCGTACACCGTCAGGTGCCGCTCGATCGTCACTCCTTCGGCATCCAGCGGCATCAGGATCATCGACTGCTGTTGATGAACCCTCGCCGACGGGTCGGTCTTGCCCATCAGGATCGCCACCTTGCAGCGCGGATCGCCAGCGCCCGATGACCACCATTTCTTGCCGTTGATGACATATTCGTTGCCGTCGCGGCGGATCTCGCACTGGATATTCGTCGCGTCGGACGAGGCGATGCCTGGCTCTGTCATCAGGAAGGCCGAGCGGATTTCGCCCCGCATCAGCGGATTGAGCCACTCGTCCTTCTGCTCGCGCGTGCCGTAACGGTGGAGAACCTCCATGTTCCCGGTGTCCGGCGCCGAGCAATTGAAGACCTCGCTCGACCAGAGAATATGGCCCATCTCCTCGGCGCAAAGCGCATATTCGAGATTGGTGAGCTGCTCGCCTTCGAACGGAAAGCTCTCGTCGACATGCTGGAGCGCTCCGCCCGGCGGCATGAACAGATTCCACAGCCCCGCTTCGCGAGCCTTGGGTTTCAGCGCCTCGATGACCTCGATCGACTTCCAGCGGCCGCCCTCAGCCTGCTGTCGATGGTACTCACCGACTCGCGGGCGGACCTCGGCGTCCATGAAATCGCGGACACGATTGCGGAAAGAAGCCTGTCGTTCCGTAAGGTCAAAGTCCAAGGCGTTGCCTTTCCTCGCGGCCCATGCGCTTTTGCGGCTGATTTCCGCTAAGCTTGGGGCGCCTGGGCTGCAAGAGATAGGCAATGGCACGGGACGATCCGCAGATCGATCATATTGACGTTCTCATCGTTGGCGCCGGCATGTCCGGCATCGACGCTGCCTATCGAATCCAAACCCTGTGCCCGGACAAGAGCTACCTGATCCTTGAGACGCGCAAGCGCATCGGCGGCACCTGGGACCTGTTCCGATATCCCGGGGTGCGATCCGATTCCGACATGTACACGCTCGGCTTCCCATTCAGACCGTGGGCGAGCGACGTGTCGATCGCGAAAGGGGATGCGATCCGCGACTATGTCGAGGAAACCGCCCGCGAGTTCGGAATCGATCAGAAGATCCGCTTCGGACACCGAGTGATCAGCGCCTCGTGGGTCTCTGCGGAAGGCCGGTGGACAATCGAAGCGGAGCATGACGGGACACCCCGCCGCTTCACCTGCTCCTTCCTGTTCGCCTGCTCCGGCTATTATGATTATGCCGAAGGCTACCGTCCCGATTGGGAGGGCGAGGCCGACTTCAAGGGGCGGATCGTCCACCCGCAATTCTGGCCCGACGATCTGGACGTCAGCGGCAGGAAAGTCGCGGTGATCGGCAGCGGCGCGACCGCCGTAACGCTCGTCCCGTCCCTTGCCGAGCAGGCCGAGCACGTAACGATGGTCCAGCGCTCGCCGACCTACATTGTCGCCCGCCCCGCCCGTGACCGCATCGCAGGGGCCCTCCAACATATCTTTCCTCGGAAGGCCGCCGGCTCCGCGATCCGCTGGAAGAACGTCCTGCTGACGATCTTCATGTACTCTCGAACTCGAAGAAAGCCGGAGCGAGCGGCCGAGTGGATCAAGGGCATGATCCGCAAGCAGCTCCCGGAAGACTATCCGGTCGAGCGGCATTTCTCCCCTTCGTACAAGGTTTGGGACCAGCGACTTTGCCTCGTTCCCGACGGCGACCTGTTCGCGTCGATCCGCTCGGGCAGAACCTCCGTATCCACGGGAGCGATCGAACGCTTCACACCGTCCGGCCTCCGGCTCGTCACCGGCGAGGAAGTAGACGCTGACGTGATCGTCACCGCCACCGGTCTCGTCGTGAAGCTGTTTGGCGGAGTCCAGCTCACCGTCGACGGAGACGTCGTGAACCCGTCCCAACGCATGATCTGGAAGGGCATGATGCTGAGCGGCGTGCCCAACTATTTCCTGTCGTTCGGCTACACCAACGCATCCTGGACCCTGCGAAGCGACGTCACTGCAAAGGCCGTCTGCCGACTGCTCAACCGGATGAAGGCAGGCGGATACGGGGTCTGCACTCCGCGCCTTCCCGACGAGGACATGGAGCGCCACCCGGTGATCACATTCACTTCAGGCTATGTGCAGCGCGCCTTGGTCTTCCTCCCCAAGCAGGGCTCACGCCAGCCGTGGATCGTCCCGCAGAATTACGTGAAGGACCGCTTCGCCATGCGCTTCGGCCCGGTCGACGAAGACTTGGAGCTGCGCCGCAACCCCACGGTCGTTCGAGCGTAGGTACTCACCGGCATCTCCTAGAAGATCGCCTTCAGGACCCCCGTCACCACAAGCAGGCCGATGATGAAGATGATAACGACGATCCACAAAAGCGCCTTGAGCATGACTGATCTCCTCGCGCCCGGAACGTCCGGCACCCGTCGAGGTTCAGGCGCGGCCATCGCGTTGCTCCTGCTCGCGGCCTGCTCTCAGCAGTCGCAGCAGAACGACGTCGTCGCCAATGCTTCCGAATCGGTCACGCCCGTGGCCAATGCTCCCTCGCCGGAAGCCCCGCTCAACCCGCCCGCTCCAGGCGAGCCAGGCGGCCTTCCCGACGACCGCACACCGGTCGTAGAAGGGCCCATCGACCCCAAGAGCGCGCAGGGTGCGGGTCAGGTGCTCCAGACCTATTTCGCGCTCATCGAGCAGGGAAAATATGCCGACGCGTACAAGCTCTGGTCAGACGGCGGGAAAGCGACCGGCGAGACCGCCGGACAATTTGCGAAATCGTTCGAAGCCTATCGCGAGTTTCACGCCAACATCGGCGGCCCAGGCGATATGGAGGGGGCGGCGGGCTCAAGCTACGTCGACTATCCGGTCCAGCTCTACGGCCGCACCAAGGACGGCAAGGAGTTCAATGCCCGCGGAACGATGACCCTGCGCCGGGTCAACGACGTGCCCGGCTCAACCGCCGAGCAGCGCTCATGGCACATCTACAAATCGGACGTCCCCGCCCAGAAATAGCCCTGAGCACCAGGCGGCGGAACCCAGGCGTGAAACCAAGCGAAGCGACCCGGGGTCACGCGAATGATCCGGGCCGCTCCAACGCCGGAGGAAAATCTGGCGTTACTCCGACAACGTCACGCGGTGGTGAGCGTTCCTACTCTTGGTCGCGAAGGAAGCGCTTCTTGAGGTCCGCCCTGATCGAGGGCCCGGAGAGGTGCGCATCGACGTTTGAATATCCCTCGTTCTTGAGGACGTGCTTGATCTCGTCGATCGTTGTCGAGGTCTGCGCGACCTCGAAGGCTCGTTCTATGATGGTCGGTTGATACATCTCATGTCCTGAAATCTCGCATCCGTCATGAACGGTCCACGCAATCGATACGTTCCCGTTTCAACCAGAATCCCGGCGCCGGCCTGAAGGGACATTCGTCATATGTGTCCCCCTGTGCTAGGGGCGACACCGCTATTAGTTGCAATTGGACGGTCTTCAGGCGCTTTCCAGCCCTTCATTCCTTCTCTTCGCCACTCCTAGCTCCAGAGGACCGAGTGGCGGTCTTCAACAGAAGGAATGACCAAGCATGCCGATCGGTACCGTCAAGTTTTTCAACGACCAGAAGGGTTACGGCTTCATCGCCCCAGAGGAAGGCGGCAACGATGCCTTCGTTCACATTACGGCAGTCGAGCGCGCCGGGATGCGCACGCTCCAGCAGAACCAGCGCGTGAGCTATGAGCTCGAGCAGGACAAGCGCGGCAAGATGAGCGCCGTGAATATTCAGTCCGTCTGACGGACGACTTCCCTCCCTCGGGAGGACCCTCGGTGCCGCTCCGTCCGAGTACGGAGCGGGCTGAGGGAGCCAATTGGAAACATCACATGGTCGAACCTCTCACCACGCACCGATTGAAAGATCGGGAAGTCTATCTCCTGCGCGCCGAAGAGGCGCGGGCCCAGGCGAACGAAGCGACGCTCGAGAACGTTCGTGACCGCTGTCTCCGGGCTGAAGCTGCGTGGATGGAAATGGCGGCACGGGCCGAAAGAACCGAGAAGATGCGCGCGGATCAGATCGCAAACAAGATCGCTCAGCTATCCGTGCCCTGAGCGATTTGGGGCCCTCGCGGCCGGGGCATCCTCCTCCAGGCCCGCTCCAAACGGGCATTTCCTGGAACCTGCCCCATCTCGTGGAACGCCAGAGCCCGAACGGTGCGCGCGACCTCCTTGCCTGAGGCAAATGGCGGTTTACAAACATCCGTGCTTGCGTGTGCACGCGGATGCGCGAACTTGAAGGGCGGATCTTTCGAACCCCAGGCATTGAAGCATGAATGATCTCGACACCTTCCGCTCCGAAACGCGCGCCTGGCTGGAGGCGAATTGCCCGCCGGAAATGCGCGAACCGATGCGGACCGAGGCCGACGCCTGCTGGGGCGGTCGCAACTGGTCGTTTCAGAGCGATGCTCAGCGCTTTTGGCTCGAACGCATGGTCGAGTGCGGCTGGACCGTTCCGCATTGGCCGAAGGACTATGGCGGCGCGGGCCTGTCGCCGGGCGAGGCCAAGGTCCTGAAGGAAGAGATGGCGCGGATTGGCGCTCGCCAGCCGCTTACCAGCTTTGGAATTTCGATGCTCGGTCCCGCGCTCCTCAAGTTCGGGAGCGAGGAGCAGAAGGAGCGCTTCCTGCCCGAGATCGCGCGCGGTGAGATCCGTTGGTGCCAGGGCTATTCGGAACCGGGAGCCGGCTCCGACCTCGCCGGCCTCCAGACCAGGGCCGAGGACAAGGGCGACCACTGGCTGGTCAACGGTCAGAAGGTGTGGACGAGCTATGCCGACAAGGCCGACTGGATTTTCTGCCTTGTCCGAACGTCGACGGAATCGAAGCAGGGCGGAATCAGCTTCCTCCTGTTCGACATGGCGACCCCGGGCGTATCGACCAGGCCGATCCTCCTGATCAGCGGCAATTCCCCCTTCTGCGAAACCTTCTTCGACGACGTCGAAGTGCCGAAGGACCAGGTCGTCGGCGAAGTGAACCGCGGCTGGGACGTCGCCAAATATCTCCTCGGCCACGAACGCGAGATGATCGCGGGAATGGGGCTCGGAGGGACTGACGGAACGCTTGGCGCGGCACTGCAGCCGGACGATGCGCTGCTGCGCGCCGAGGTTGCGGCATTCGACGTCGATGCCCTCGCCTTTGCCGCGATGAGCGAGCGCTTTTTCGAGATGTTCAAGGCCGGCGAAGCGCATCCTGCCAGTCCCTCGATGATGAAATATGCCGGAACGGAGCTGAACAAGCGCCGCCATGAGCTGATCATGGCCGCCGGCGGTTCGGATGCGCTCGAGTGGGACAGCGAGCGGTCGAAGAAGGGCAAACCGGCGCGCGACTGGCTACGCACCAAGGCCAACTCGATCGAAGGCGGAACGAGCGAGGTCCAGCTCAACATTGTCGCCAAGCATATCCTCGGCCTGCCCGGAGCCTGACGAATGCCGCTTCTGACAGACGACCAGAAAATGCTTCAGGAGACGGCGACCAACTTCCTGCGCGAGGAAGGCAGGCCCGCGAAGCAGCTTCGCCACTGGCGCGATTCCGGCTGCACTGACGGCTACGGCACCGATCTGTGGAAGCAATTCGGAGAGCTTGGCCTCAACGGCATTTGCATTCCCGAGGATCAGGGCGGGCTGGGCTTGGGAGCGGTCGAGGCCGCGCTCGTCCTGGAGGAGATCGGACGAAACCTCACGCCCTCGCCTTTCCTGACGACCGCGATCGTCGGGGCGCGCGCGATCGAGGGCACCGCGCACGCCGGACGCTGGTATCCCGGCATCCTCTCCGGTGAAGCCGTTCTCACGCTCGCCGTGGACGAAAGCCGCCGCCATGCGCCCGAGCACACCGCGCTCGCCGCCGAGCGGCGCGGCAACGGCTTCGTTCTCAACGGCGCGAAGCAGTTCGTCATTCACGGCAATTCCGCAGATGTCATCCTCACCGTGGCACGTACGGGCGGATCGCCGGGCGAACGCGAGGGCCTCACGCTGTTCGCCGTTCAGAAGGGAGCCGCGGAGGTCGAGAGCGTTGCGCTGGCCGATGCCTCCAAGGCCGCGCGGCTCAAGTTTGACCAGGTCGAACTCGATGCCGATTCGGTCGTCGGGGAGGTCGACAATGGCTGGTTGCCCCTGTCTCGAGCCCTGAGCGCGGGTCGGGCCGGGTCCGCCGCCGAGCTGGTCGGCGTCGCGGCCGGAGCTTCGGCGATGACCGTCGACTATCTCAAGCAGCGAAAGCAGTTCGGGAAACTGATCGGTGAGTTCCAGGCGCTCCAGCATCGCGCCGCTCATCTCTACGGCGAAATCGAGATCGCCCGTGCCGCCGCACTCAAGGCGGCGGAATTGCTCGATTCAGGAGACGGCAAAGCCGAACTCCTGGTTGCGGTCGCCAAAGCGAAAGCTGCCGCCGTCTCCAGGCTCGCGGTTCAAGAAGGCGTTCAGATGCACGGCGGCATCGGAATGACCGATGAGCATGATATCGGCCTCTACATGAAGCGGGAGGCAGTGCTCGGCGAGCTGTTCGGAGACGTCTATTACCACCGCAACCGTGTCGCGGAGCTTAGCGGCTACTGATCCGGCCGCTCGAGCAGGAAATTGAGCTGCGCGCTGGCGATCGGGGTCGCCCGGTCGTTTTGCCACGCGAAGGCCTCGACGTTGGCAATGCGCGTGCCGAGCCGCTCCACGGTGGCGGTTGCGAACGTGTCCGCGTCCGTCCCGCCGCGCATGTAGTCGACGGTGACGGTAATGGGCTTCATCACGACCCTGTCGTCGTCGAGCTTGCGGCGAAGCATCGTGAATGCCGCGAATTCCAGGAGGCCCGCAATTGCCCCGCCGTGGAGATAGCCAGGCCTTCCGATGACGTCCTGATGGAAGGGCATGACCATGACCGGTCCCTGATCGGCTTCTTCGATCCGAAGCTTCAGCAATTGAGCGTAGGGAGGAAGCGGGCTCACGCTCTGGCGTTTAGCGGCTGGACGCGGCTCGCCAAGCGGTTTCGGGAATCAGCTCTTCGACTTGAAGCCGCAGATCGCGCCGAGAATGAAGCTCGTGAACAAGGCGAGCTGCACCTTGCCGGTGGGATCGTGCCAACCGAAATAGTTCGCGCCCCAGCCGAAGAGGGCGATGAACATGGCCAACGCCAATCCAACCATGTCCGCTCTCCTTTACAACTCCGGACACACTTCCGGACATCTCAGGATGCGCCCAACAGGGTAAACAGACAGTAAAGCTTGCCGCCTAGCCTAGCGGTGGCCATAGGCGCTTGCCGGGCCGGATTAGCTCAGTTGGTAGAGCAGCGGTTTTGTAAACCGAAGGTCGGGGGTTCGAGTCCCTCATCCGGCACCATCGCTCGCGTTGGTTGCAGCCGGGGACTGGTGCCCTCAGACGAGAGAAACTGGAAAAGGCACGTCAACCCGCTAACCTTAGGTCATGGGGCAGTTTTGGTGTTGAAGGCGGATAATCTCTGTCAGGCCAGAAAGTCTCGCACGAATTGGCTGGCCGGAAGCTTCTCAATATCGTTCGGAACCGCGAATTGCTCGACCCGTCCGGAATTTAGCAAGGCTACGCGATCGGCCAGCGTGAATGCCTCCTCATGATCGTGGGTGACGAAAATTGAGGTGAGCCCCAAATCGTCATGAATGCTCCTCAGAGCTACTCGGAGTTCTCGCCGGACTTTGGCGTCCAAAGCTCCGAACGGCTCGTCCAGCAGCAGGATCTTAGGCTTCCGGGCGAGAGCGCGCGCAAGCGCAACCCGCTGCCGCTGACCGCCCGACAGCTCGCTTGGAAAGCGCGCTCCTAGATCCGGAAGCTGAACAAGGCTGAGCAGTTCATCGACGCGAGTCCGAATTTCAGTTTTCTTCGGCCGCGAAGCTCGTGGCAACACGGTCAGTCCGAATGCGATGTTCTGCGCGACGGTCATGTGGCCGAACAATGCGTAATGCTGGAAGACGAAGCCAATCCCGCGCGAGGCGGCGGACGTATCGGTAACATCGCGCTTGCCAAACCAGATCCGGCCTTCCTCAGGCTCTTCGAGACCGGCGATCACGCGCAGGAGCGTCGTCTTGCCCGAACCCGATGGTCCAAGGAGCGCGACGAACTCCCCGTCCTCGATCTCCAACGAGGCATCGTCGAGCGCCGGATATGAGGAGTAGCTCTTATAGACATGTTCAATGCGGATCGACATGTCAGAACTTCGCAGCAAGCTCGTCCCGGTGTCGCCATTCGATGAGGCTCTTGAGAGCAAGAGTGACGACGGCGAGGAGCGCGAGGAGGGAGGCGACTGCGAAGGCGGCTGCGAAGTTGTACTCATTGTAGAGCACCTCGACGTGGAGCGGCATGGTGTTCGTCTCGCCGCGTATGTGACCGGACACAACGCTCACCGCGCCAAATTCGCCCATCGCGCGGGCATTGCATAGCAGGACGCCGTAGAGCAGCGCAAAACGGATGTTGGGCAAAGTGACGTGCCAGAACGTTTGCCAGCCGGACGCTCCGAGGGTCAGCGCTGCTTCTTCGCTGGCGCGTCCCTGCATCGTCATTAACGGGATGAGCTGGCGTGCGACGAACGGGAACGTCACGAACACCGTCGCGAGCACGAGGCCCGGTAGCGCGAAGATGATCTCGATATCATGCTCCTGGAGCCAGGTCCCAAACCAGCCCTGAGCGCCGAATAGCAGGACGAACACGAGGCCTGAAACGACTGGCGAAACGGAGAATGGAAGGTCGATCAGCGTGATGAGCATCGGCTTGCCGCGGAAGTTGTATTTGGAGATCAGCCAGGCCGCTGCGACGCCGAAAATGGTGTTCAGCGGAACCGAGACTGCAGCAACAGCCAGTGTCAGCTTGATTGCCGAGCGAGCGTCCGGCTCATTCACGGCGGCAAGCCAAGCTTCCCAACCCTTCTTCAGGCCCTCCGCGATCACGGTCCCCAACGGCAGAAGGAGCATGAGCCCGAAGTAAGCGAGGGCTGCAGCGATCAGCAGCGCCTTCACGGCAGTCGGCTCGCGGAGTTGATCGCCTTTCCTCATGTCCCGAGCCTCCTCTGCTGCCAATGCTGGAGGAGGTTGAGAACGAGCAGAAGCGTGAAGGAAACGAACAGCATGACCACCGCGATCGCTGCCGCTCCGACATAATCATATTCTTCGAGCTGGGTGATGATCAGAAGTGGCGAAATCTCGGACTTGAAGGGCATGTTACCGGCAATGAAAATCACCGAACCGTACTCGCCGGCACCTCGGGCGAAAGCGAGAGTGAATCCCGTTGCCAGCGCGGGAAGAAGCGTTGGCAGGATCACTCGAACAAACGTCTGAACTCGCGATGCGCCAAGCGTCAGAGCTGCCTCCTCGGTTTCGCGTGATACTTCAGCCAGCACCGGCTCGACTGTGCGGACCACGAACGGCAGCCCAATGAAGGTCAGCGCGACGACGATGCCTGCCGGATGGTAGGCGACAGGGAGCCCGAGCGCAGCAAGCTGTCTGCCAATCAGACCGGTGTCTGCATAAAGCGCGGTAAGTGCGATGCCTGCGACCGCCGTCGGCAACGCGAACGGAAGATCGACAAGGGCTCCCATCAACCGTTTCAGCGGAAACTCGTACCGCACGAGCACCCAGGCGATGAGCAGCCCGAAAACGACATTAATGGCAGCGGCGATCAGCGCGGCACCGAAGGTCACGCGATACGATGCGAGCGCCCGGCTGGAAAAAGCGGCTTTCGCAAACTCGTCCCAGCCTCCGCTCGCGCTTTTCACGAAGACTGCTGTGAGCGGCACGATGACGATGAAGGAAAGCCAGAAGACGGTGATGCCCAGGGAGAGATTGAGGCCCGGCAGGGCGGAGGCCCGGCGGAGTCTGAGGGGAGTGGGCATCACCGCCGACTGCGGCATCAGAAGTCCAAGTGCAACCGCGTTGCGAAGGCGTCGCCCTTGGTTTCCGAGCCGATCGGGTTGAGCGGCGTGTTGTCACCGCTGAACCGGACCCAGTTAAACATCAGCTTGGCGTAAGGATTGACGTACCAGTTGAGGCCAAGCGTCACGCTATGCGCTTCATTGCCCGGCCGAACTGGCGAGTCCGACAAGTTGATCTTGTCGTACCGGAGCGCGAGCTCGAACGCTCCGAGACCGTCCTTGCCCAGTTCTGTGAACGGCCGGAGACGGTCGAAATTGCCGCCCCTGAACAGCCTTGTCTCGCCGGTGATGAACCAGCTTCCATACACGTAGAATCCATCGAAGTGGACGTTCTGGAAGTCAGGCCGATCCGCCCACAACTTCCCGTATTCGCCCGCGATCATAAATGGCCCGAACACGCCGGCCGCTTCGGCTCCGGCGTAGAGCAGCGAGTTGACGCCAGTGATCACGCCGCTGTCGGCGATGTTCCCGTTGTCGACGCGGATGTTCGGACGATCGGTCACTCGAACCGCGTCCTTGGTATCGCCTGCGCGAAGCGCGGTTCGATAATAGCCGGACACGCCAAGGTGAACGATCTTTCCGGTGTCGAAAATCGGCTCCCAAGTCGCGCGCCCGTTGAAGCCCCAGCTTTCGTCGGGCGTATCGGTGATCGGTGACAGGCTTGACCTACCGATGCTCTCGTTGTCGCCGAAGGCACCGACAGCAAGGTTGACGGTCTCGTTCGCTGCATAAGCGATGGACAAGCCGATGCGGCGTTCGGCGCCGGCGTTGCCGAACGCATTGGTGAACATGCCGCGTTCCAGGAAGGTGTTGTAGTTGTCGCTGTTGTTGGACTCGAGCCCGAATGGCGCCTTGTGCTGGCCAAGCGTGATCAGGGTCTTGGGGATCTTGGCGTACTGCAGGTAGGCGTCGGTGAGGTTCACGGCATTCCCCGCGAAGTCGACCTCGACGCGATAGTTCCACCACTTCAGCGCGGTGCCTTCGAAGCCCATCCGTGCGCGGCGAAAGGCAGTGCCGTTGTTGTAGTCGTATCCGCCCTTGCGCTCGACGAAGGCGACGGCATCCGCCTCGACCACACCGCGAGGCTTGAAGGTGAACTGACCCGCCGGCTCGGAAATGGTCGGTGCCCAACTGAATTGCGCGGCCTTGGCTGCCTTCGTTTCGACCGACTGCAACCGCGTCTGACTGAGCTCGGCCTGCTGCTCAAGCTCGGCATTGCGAGCCTCAAGCTGCTTCACTCGCGCCTCGAGCGCGTTGAGGCGATCGAGAACCGCATCGCCCGTAGGGGCCACTGCCACGGCGGGTTGATCCGGGCTTTCGTCCGCCGGCTCCAATGAATCGATCGGAGATTCACTGGGCTGGGACGTGGAGACGTCCTCGCCCTCCTGGGCGAACGCGGGCGTGCTAAGGGCAAGCAGCGAGGCGCCCGCAAGCAGGATGCGCATTTGGAATTCCCTTTTCGGATTAGTTGGCCGAGCGGCTCAGCGCTTCGCGTCCTCGAAGATCTGGTCGAACAGGGCGCCGTCGTTGAAATGGTTGGCTTGCGCCTGCTTCCAGCCACCGAAATTGCGGTCGATGGTGAACAGCCTCAGGTTGGGGAAGCGGCTCTTGTATTTCGCCGCAACCTGCGCGTTGCGCGGACGGTAGTAATTGCGAGCGATGAGCTCCTGGGCCTCGGGCGTATAGAGAAACTTGAGGTAGGCTTCGGAGACCGCTCGCGTCCCGCGCTTGTCGACCACTTTGTCGACGACGGCGACGGGAGGCTCAGCGAGGATCGAGACCGAGGGCACGACGATATCGAACTTGCCCTTGCCGAGCTCATTGACCGCCAGGAATGCCTCGTTTTCCCATGCGAGCAGGACGTCGCCCTGGCCGCGTTCGACGAAAGTCGTCGTCGCGCCGCGTGCGCCGGAATCTAGCACAGGAACGTTGCGGAAAAGACGGGTCATATACTCGCGCGCTTTGGCAGCGCTGCCGTAGTGCTGACGGGCGTATCCCCAGGCAGCGAGGTAATTCCACCGCGCGCCGCCGCTGGTCTTTGGGTTTGGCGTGATGATTTTCACGTCGGGCTTGATCAAGTCGTCCCAGTCCTTGATCGCCTTCGGGTTTCCCTTGCGGACCAAGAAGACGATGGTCGAATAGTAAGGCGTGCTGTTGTGCGGCAGCCGGGTTTGCCAGTTGGGCGCGATCAGCTTCGCCTTGTTGGCGATCTCATCAATGTCATAGGCAAGGGCCAATGTGACGACATCGGCGGGAAGCCCGTCGATCACGGCTCGGGCCTGCTTGCCCGATCCGCCGTGGCTCTGCTTGATCGTTACCTGCTGCTTCGCTTGCGCCTGCCACTGCCGGGCGAATGCGCCGTTGATGTCCTTATAGAGCTCGCGGGTGGGATCGTAGGAGACGTTCAGGATCTGAACGGGAGCTGCCTGAGCGGTTGTGTTCGAAAGTGCTGCTACGCCGAGTACGAAAGCCGCAAACATGGTCCGGAAAGCCATAGAACTCCCCCTGTATGATTAACCGAGGGTTATACTCTAGTCTTCAACTAGACAATATGATTTGATCACAATACGGCGCATCCGAAACTCGGTTCGCCGCCAAATTAAGTCAGATTTGCCAGTCGCCTACGGGCGGGTCGTCGAGTCCCGCATGCTGCACCGGAACTGACGCTGAAACCCGCAATTCCCATCGTGCACCGTCTTCCAGGCTCACCGAATTGAGCACGTCCAGGCTCCGGTCGCGGACCTGCATGAAGAGCCGACGAATGGCGCAGGTCGCCTCGTCATGGCAGTCGCCGCACTTCTTGTAGAAGTTCACGCTGGCGCACGGGATCAGTGCAATTGGGCCTTCCAGACCCCGAACAACCTCGCCGAACGAAATATCACTTGGATGCCGTGTTAGCCGATATCCACCTTTCGGTCCGCGTATGCTTTGAACGATGCCTAGCGCTTTCAGATCGAGCATGATCAGCTCAAGGTATTTGCGCGGGATCTTCTGTGTCTCGGCAATCCGCTGGAGCTGCACTGAGCCGCCGTGACCTTCTTCGATCAGGTACAGGAGCGCGCGAAGCGCGTAGCGCGTCTTCTGGGTGAGCATCCGACTAGTTTGGTTTCAACCTGACCAGTGCGCAACCGGCTCCCGAGGAGCGAGAGCAAAATGTATTGCGGACATAGCGCGTTCCAAGGGAGGGCCGCTCGCAGTCGTGTAGCCCCTCCGTCTCATCCGAAATTGGGTCAAGGAGGCGAGTAAGAGTTCTCCATGGCACCCAAATTACCGCAAAGTCGCGAAATTTCCGTAACTTAACGCCTGGCAAACAGGCCGATGGGTTTGCTGCTTGCGCAACCCTAATTGCGCAGATCAGGTGCGAGAGGACCCCTATGAGTTGTGGCATTTCATGCGAAGCGCGTCGTTCAGCTTTGGAAACTGAGGCCCTAGTCAGCTTCTCCAGATGCTAATTCTAAGGCGCGTAGCCACAATCAGGACTGGCCGCTTCAATATCGGCTGGCGCGGCGTCGGCTGCGGGGGGCGCTTCCTCCCCCGCATGGGCGAGAACCTACGTCGCAAGTCCGCGAATTGCGTCGACGAAGATTTCAAGCATCGGACCCCGCGAGATCGGAAAGCTGTCACCGCTCTCCAGCCATTGGGGACTGTAGGCGATCTCTCCTGTTTCCGGATCGAAACTCGCGACGTCGCGGTCCTCGAATTGGATGGGAACGGAATAGGCCATGTCAGGCGGTCAAGTTGAGCCCGACCGCCCTGGCGGCCCCGAGCGCCTTTCCCAGTTGGGCGGTGGGTTTTCCGGCTTCGAGGTCGACGATGAAGCGTTCACCCGAGTTGATCGCCAACGCGAGTTGACGCTGGGTGAGGCCGAGCGCGCGGCGCGCGTCGGCGACGGCCTTTCCGAAGTCCTGGCTGGTGCGAATGCTGCTCATCTTACCGATCGGGAATATAGTGGCAGAATTCGCAATTTCACGCGCGAATTCTTCCCGATCGGTAAATCACCTCTTTGCGAATTCCACAATTTTTCCCGTTCGGGAAGATAGGCTCCGGGATCCAACTCTGCGACAAAAGCTACCGTCCGCTTCGACCCGTTGCGCAATCCAGCGCTACTTCCTCCAGCCGCGCTCCATCGCTTCTCTCTCTTGCGCCGCATCGAAAGGCGCTCCGTCAATTGATGCGTCCACCGCCTCCATGAGTTGTGGGTTGGCTCCACTTGCCATTCGAAAGTCGGTGGCCGATCGCTCCGGCCCCTGAAAAAGGCTTCGGATGCGCCACTCTTGTCCGTCCCGGCAGGCCAGACCGCTTGCCTGGTGGTCCTCGAAGGTGCGGCAGATTGCCCCTGTCTTGTTACGGAATGTAAGCCTGATCTGGGCCCCCTTCGTCTGCGGAGTGCCGGCAAGACGGGTGTTGAGCGCAGTTTCCAGATCGGCGGATGCAACGAAGGGGCCGCCATCCGCCGTGATCGGACCGGACCCGCCAGAACCGAGCAAGCTGCCAGTGAAGACGCCGACCGCAAGCGTGGCGGCAAGCGCCGCGGCCTGAGCCCATATCGGGGGCAATCGGCGGCGTGCAGCGCGCGCTTGACCAAGATCGACGATCTCGACTTCACGGTCTTGCACTGCGGCGAGCAGCCGGTCTGGAACGGGCTGCTCGTCGACGCTTGCGAATGCGCTGCGCAATCCGGCGGTCATCGCGCGATGCTCGTTTGCGAGCCGTGAAAGTTCCGGATCGGCCGCGACTGCCGCCCCGACACGCTCAGCCTCCTCCGGCGAGAGTTCGCCGTCGAGCCAGGCGTAGAATTTTGCTTCCTCAACCATCACGCGTCCCACCAAGCATGGCCAGCATTGCCGAGCGTCCGCGCACGAGCCGGCTCGACACTGTGCCGATTGGCAAGTCCAGCATTTCCGCAACCTCGCGATAGCCAAAGCCCTCGATGAGGATCAGGGCGACGATCTCGCGTTGTTCGTCCGGAAGCTTTTCCAGTGCGGCCATTGCGCGCTTCAGTTCGATTGCCGCTTCCATCGCGCCGCTCGGATCGACGCCAATGGTCTCGGCCTCTTCCTCCGGTGCCTCGTTTTTCCCTTTGCGTATGCGGGCGCGGGACGTGTCGATCCACAGGTTGCGCATGATCCGATAAAGCCAGGAGTCGAGCCGAGTGCCCGGCTGCCATTGTTCGCGGGAGCGCAGGGCGCGTTCGGCGGTGGCCTGCGTCAGGTCGTCCGCATCGGCGCTGTTCCGGCTGAGCGCATGGGCGAACCGGCGCAGCCGCGGAAGCAGCTCCGTCAGGTCTCGTTCGAACGCCTTTGATGAATCCATTCACCCTCATGCGGATGAAACGACGCTTTATCCTCGTTTCATCCTTCAAAGGCATAAGAAGAGGTCACGTCATGTCCAGCTTCGTTCGTCGATCACTGATTGCCGCCGCTGGCGTGGCCCTGCTTGGGGGCGGCGCGGGAGCGCAGCTGCTGCCAAGCGTCAGCGTGCCGCTACCCCCGGTCGGCCTGCCGATCCGCGACATTCCGGCGGCTGGCCCCGCGCTCGAAAGCATCCTTGCGCAGCCGGGCGCGAGCGAAGCCGTAGCTCCCACTCTGAACACGGTGGCCGGCCTGCCGGAACGGCTCGCCCAAGCGTCACCTGAAACCCTGCTCGAGCTTCGCAAGCTGCGACTGCGCGAATTGATCCGGCAATATCCGCGCGAGCTTGAGAGCGATGGATCGGGCCAGCCAGTCCGGCGCGGGGTTATCATCGCCATCGACCCCGACCAGCCTTCCTTGCAGCTGGCTGCCCGAGCGGGCTTTCGAATTGTCGCGGATGATCGTGATGCCGAACTCGGAATCCGGAGCGTGACTCTTGCTGCGCCGCGCAATCTGCAAGCTCGCGATGCACTGAGGCGGCTGCGCAAGGTCGCGCCGCGGCTGCAGGCGGACTTCGATCATCTGTATGAGCCTGCGGGAGGCGAGCTCCTCCCCTTCGCCGCGACCCTCGCCGCGAGCCAAGGCGCACGCAGCGGCCCTCGCATCGGAATCGTCGACGGCGGAGTTGCGTCGCATCCCGCGATGAGCGGCGCTTCGATCGAGCAGAATGGCTTTGCCGGCCGACCGCAGCCCACCGGTCACGGAACTGCAGTCGCGTCACTCATCGTGGGAAACCAGGGCCCATTCCACGGTGCGGCTCAAGATGCGTCCCTGTTCGTCGCCGACGTCTACGGTGGTTCGCGAGCAGCCGGTTCCGCGAGCGCGATCGTAAGAGCCCTGGGATGGCTGGCGTCGAAGCGCCCGCAGGTCGTGAACATCAGCCTCGTCGGACCGCAGAACCGGGTCCTTCAACGGGCCGTACAGGCGCTTCGCGGGCGCGGAACCAATGTCGTTGCCGCGGTTGGCAATGACGGCCCAGCCGCTCCGCCGCAATTCCCGGCATCCTATCCGGGAGTGGTATCGGTGACCGGCGTCGATTCTCACGGAAGAGCGCTTCCCGAGGCCGGGAGGGCCAGTCACCTCGATTTCGCCGCGCCCGGCTCCGAAATGGCCGCGGCGCTGCCCGGACAAGGCTATGCGAAGGTTCGGGGGACTAGCTTCGCAGCACCGCTGGCGACCGCGCGCCTGGCCCTGACGGGTTCCGTCCAGCAGCTCGCTTCGGAGGCACAGCCGGGCAAGGGTCGGGTCGGCCGGGGGATTGTCTGCGGTACCTGTCGCATCGAACCGAGAGCCGTCCGCGCCAAATAAATTTCGCGATCAGGGATGAAGCACGAAAAGCGCGTCGTTCTCCTTCACGAGAGCCCGAAAAAAGCTCTCCAGAATTGGAAGGAGAATTTCATGTTGAAGGTCATCCTGATCGCAGGGGCTGCGGTCGCGCTTGCGGGTTCGCCAGCGCAGGCCCAGCTGCTTGGCGGCGTCACCGGTGCCGTGAACGGCGCTGTTGGCGGGACTCTTGGCGGAACCGTCAATGGCACGCTCGGCGGCGTCCTGAAGTCGACCGGCAATATCGGGGGCACGCTGGGCGGCTCGGGTTCGATCACGAACAGCGTGACCGGCACCGTCACCAACAGCGTGTCGGCTCTCGGCAACGCCTCGGGCAGCGGCGGCACGAACGGTTCGGGCAACGTCGGCCTGGCGGGTGTTGTCACCAATGCGGGCAGTGCTGCCGGTTCCGTCACGGGTCCCGCGAACGGCGCCGGCAATCTCGGCCTCACGAACGCGTTGAATGGCGCGGGCAATGCCATCGGCTCTCTCGCCGGAAAAAGAAACGGCGCGCTGAACGGCGCCGCCAACGGTTCGGGTTCCGCGAGCGGAAAAAGCAGCGCACATGCCACCAATCGCTCCGCCTCGGTCAGCGCCGGCGCCAACGGCAATGCAGGCGCCAACGCGAGCGCGTCCGCCTCGCACGGCAACTAAACCCGGCACCTCCTTCAAAGGGTGCCATGGCCCGCCGCTTCCCCAGCGCGGCGGGCCCTTTTTCATGCCGATGTCCACTTTCCGCCCAAAGTCGGAAGGCTCCGGGCTCGAACCCGCGGCTTCCAATCCTACGTCCCCGACCAGTCATTGTCGCGCAGGCTTCACCGGACTATGTCGTGGCCATGCCCGCCGTCCTGAGGTTCCTGATGGTTCTGGCGCTCACGCTCATGCCGATGAGCATGGCTAGCGCGCAAGCGACCTTTGCGACGGGCCCGGTCGCAATGGGCGACCATTGCGATGAGCATCAGCCTCCGGCCCATTCTCCAACGAAATCGGACACGCATTGCGCTACTTGCTCGGCTTTGCCGGCAGTCGATGCGCCTGTCGCCGTGATGGAGCTTCGCCCGACCTTGCCGAGGCTTGTGACGGCGGCGACCGCAATGTCCGACACGGAGCTTGAGACCGCTACTCCGCCGCCGAGGATCTCCTGAAGACTGACGTTCAACTTTTTACGAATTCAGTTTTTCGGAGAAATCACATGAAGATTCTTTTTGGCGCGATCGCGCTCATTATTGCCGCGCCTGCGGCGGCGCAGACCGCCCCTGCGCCAGCGCCCAAGGCTGACTGCTGCGAGAAGATGAAGGCCGAGGGCAAGGAGTGCTGCTGCAAGGACATGGATCATTCGAAGCACGACGCGAAGACTGGTTCTCAGTCCGGGTCGGCTGATCCGTCTGCCCACCCCGCGCACAGCCACAACCATTAATTGATCGACAGGCGCCGCCCCGATCGGGGCGGCGCCGAACGACTGGAAAATCATCGTGAAAACCAACCTGTTCACGGCGGTGAGCGCTGTGACGCTGGGCCTCGTGTCTTCGCCTTCTCTCGCTCAGCACGCGGGCCATGGCGGCATGACCATGCCAATGCCCTCCGGGCCCGCAGCAAAGAAGACCACAGCAAAAAAATCAGCGGCCAAGAAGCCGGCCGCCAAAAACTCCACGCCACCGAAGGCGGAGCAATCGGCTCACGACCATTCCGCCATGACGCCGAACGCGGCGCCCTCACAGCAGCCTTCGGCCGTTGAACCCAATTCCGCGGCGCCTGCCGAGATGGACCACTCCACCATGGATCATGGCGCCATGGGTCATGTGATGACCGAAGGAAAACAGACAGAACACCAAATGCAGATGACCGGCGCATTTGGCTCGTACGCAATGGCCCGGGAAGCGTCCGGCACGGCCTGGCAGCCCGATACATCCGAGCACATGGGGGTCCATGTCATGAGCGGCGACTGGACGCTCATGGGCCACGGCGTTCTGAACCTCGTCTACGACCACCAGTCGGGAAGGCGCGGCGACGACAAAGCGTTCGCTTCGGGCATGCTGATGGGCATGGCGCGTCGGCCGATCGGCGACGGCACGCTGCAATTCAGGGCGGCGCTCAGCCCGGATCCGCTGATGGGAAAGAAGGGTTATCCGCTACTGCTCGCGAGCGGCGAAACGGCCAACGGCGTCGATCGCCTAATCGATCGCCAGCACCCGCACGACCTCTTCATGGAGCTTTCGGCGTCTGTCTCCCAGACCATCGGAACAAACAGCAGCGCCTTTCTCTACGCGGCGCTGCCCGGAGAACCCGCGTTCGGACCGCCCGCCTTCATGCACCGCGAGGCAATCATGGACTCGCCGGAGGCTCCGATCAGCCACCATTGGCTCGATTCCACGCACATCAGCTTTGGAGTTCTGACTGCGGGCGTCGTCCTCGACCGCTTCAAGGTCGAAGCCAGCCGCTTCAACGCCCGGGAACCCGACGAGCATCGCTGGGACATCGAAACCGGAGCGCTCGATTCAACCGCGGTCAGGGTCTCGTGGAACCCTGGACGAAC
>DASSFK010000383.1:0-5347 GCA_035694565.1 Sphingomicrobium sp. | reverse complement strand
GGAATCGTCATCTTCTTTTTCGTCATTCTCCTGGGCTGGGCGGCGCTTGCCCCCCTCGACGCGGCAGTACCGGCGCAGGGCGTGATCGCCGTTTCCGGCAATCGCCAGTCGGTCCAGCATCGCGAAGGCGGAGTGGTCAATGCGATCAACGTCCGCGAAGGCCAGCACGTCAAGGCCGGCGACGTCCTCATCGAAATGGCCGCGCCGGACCTCGTCGCGCAGGAGCGGGCACTGACCAGCGACTATCTGACCAATGTCGCGCAGCGTTCACGCCTGATGGCGGAGCGGGCGGGCCAGCGCGACTTCGCGCCGCCAGTCGAGTTCGCCGATCTTCCGGCCGAGGACCAGGCACTGGCCGCTCAGGCGATGGCTCTCCAAAGGGCACAGCTCCAGGCGCGCCTCGCCTCGAAGTCTGCCCAGCAGTCGGTTCTCGGCCAGCGTTCGGCACAGCTTGGTGAGCAGCAGTCGGGGTACGCCCAGCAGATTGCCTCGCTCCAGGAGCAGCAGCGGCTCCTGAACGACGAACTCAACGGTCAGAAGGAAATCGCGAAGAAGGGCTTTGCCTCGCAGAACCGGATCCGTGCCCTCGAGCGGGCCTATGCCGAGCTCGAGGGCCAGGAGGCCTCGATGCGCGCCGAGATCGCTCGTGCCGGCGAGGGCAAGGGCGAGACCAGGATGCAGTCCGTTTCGATCGACAAGACGGCGATGGAGCAGGTCGCCACGGACCTTCGCGACACTCAGGCCCGCCTGTCGGACGTTCTTCCCAAGCTGATCGCGGTCCGCGAACAGCTCCAGCGCGCACGGGTTCGCGCTCCGGCGACGGGGCAGGTCGTCGGCCTCACCGTGTTCACGATCGGCGGCGTCGTCGGTCCCGGCCAGACCCTGATGGAGATCGTTCCCGACCATCGCAGCCTGGTCATTCAGGCTCAGGTCGCTCCAAACAATGCGGACGACGTTTTCCAGGGACAGGAAGCGCAGGTTCGCTTCGTCAGCGTCAACGACCGCACCCTCCCGCTGCTGACCGGCAGGGTCCGAACGATGTCGGCGGATAGCTTTACCGACGAGAAATCCGGCCACTCCTATTTCCGCGCCGAAATCGACGTATCGCCCGACCAGCTTCGCAAGGTCGGTGGGACTCTCGGCCATGGCTCGCTCCGGCCCGGACTACCGGTCGAGGTGCTGCTTTCGGTACGCAAGCGTACGGCGCTCCAATATATTCTGGAGCCGCTGACCCGGAACCTGTGGGGCTCGGGCCGGGAGCAGTGAAGGCAATCCGGCCGCGTGAGATGGTCACGCGCGGCTGGACGCTTTGCCCGCTCTGAGGCAAAGGGGCGGCATCACCTTAACAGCACAGGCAGCCATGAAAGCGCGCGTCTTCGTCACTCTGAAGCCCGGGGTCCTCGATCCACAGGGCAAGGCCATCCACCATGCGCTGGAGGGTCTCGGCTTCTCCGGCGTCGAGGATGTGCGGGCCGGCAAACTGATCGAGCTCCAGCTCGCGGACGGCACCTCCGATACAGACATCGAAGACATGTGCCGAAAACTTCTGGCCAACACGGTCATCGAGAATTTCCGGATCGAGCGGCTGGAGACGGCGGCTTGAAAAGCGCGGTCATCGTCTTCCCGGGGTCCAATTGTGACCGCGACCTCGCCGTCGCCATCGAGCAGGTCACCGGCCGGGCTCCGGAGATGGTCTGGCACCGCGACAGCGACCTGCCCGGCGGCACCGATTTCATCGCTTTGCCGGGGGGGTTTTCCTACGGCGACTATCTTCGCTCCGGCGCCATGGCCGCGCGTTCGCCGGTCATGCGGGCGGTTTCGGATGCCGCGGGCCGGGGCGTTCCGGTGCTTGGCGTCTGCAACGGCTTCCAGGTCCTGACCGAAACAGGGCTCCTCCCCGGCGCCCTGATGCGCAACGCGGGCCTCAACTTCGTCTGTCGGCCGGTCGGGCTCAAGGTTGAGAATAGCCAGAGCCTGTTCACGTCTCAGTATGACGCCGGCGAGGACATCGTCATTCCGGTTGCCCACCACGACGGCAACTTCCAGGCCGACAGCGCGACTCTCGACCGGCTCGAAGGCGAAGGACGTGTCGCCTTCCGCTACACCGAGGAGGTCAACGGATCGTCACGGAATATCGCGGGCATCCTCAACGACGCCGGCAACGTCCTTGGAATGATGCCGCATCCGGAGCGCGCGCTCGAGACGGCGCACGGCAATACGGCCGGCCGTCGCCTGTTCGAGGGGCTTCTGGAGACAATCGCGGCCTAGCCGCGCCGCTTCACCGGAACCTGGTGGCAGCCGGCTTCGCCCGGCGGAAGCATGCACATGAAGATGCGGTCGGGTCCGTCGTGATCGACGACCACCATTCGCTGCTCGAGCGTCTCGGGATTGGTGAAGACGACGATCGTCGCGGCGTGAGCGGGCTGAGCCCCTGCGACACCGGCAAGAGTGGCTAACGCAACCAAGGCTATCCGCATTCATCGCCCCCGATTGTTCACCCCTGACGACCGGGATACCCGGAGCCATTGAACGGCAAATGAATGGCGGTTTTCGTGGTCGAGCGCAATGAGTTGCGGGTAAACCCCTCATAACGGAGCCGAAAGGATCAGGAGAACTCACTAAGTTCGCATCGGCAGTAGTCGGGATGGCAACGGCCGTCCGGCGCAGTCAAACTGGGGCCCTCTGGAGCGAAGCCAAGGGCAATGGAAACGAACGCAGAATATTTCCGCCGTCGTGCACGCGAGGAATTCTTCGCCGCGATCAGGGCAGAACATCACAAGGCTCGAAGGGCCCATCTCGACATGGCCGCCCGCTACGAGGATCTCGTCCGCGACTTGGCCCTGCCGGAGCCGGCACCCGGTCCAGAATCGGTTGGAATCTCGGACCAAGTTACTGAACATATTAAACTTTACGTCTGAACGAGTGGCCCGTCCCTGTCGAATACTGATTGAGGTTAAAACCAAAAAGGCCTAGTCTGCTTGTCAGGACAAGCAGGGGTTGATCGCGTGGAAATCGATCGGCCGCCTTCCGTGGATGCGCAAGTAATCGAGCATTCTGCCAGTTGGGCCGGCGGCGAACCGCATAGGAGCGCAGTTCTTCGGGAACTGCAGGCGATGATCGACGGCCTCGTCGAGCAGGTCGCGCTCGTCGCTTGCGACGGCACCATCCTGGCGGTCAACGATCGCTGGAGGGCTGAAGTCGAGCGGCAGGCGCGCTCGGGAATCCACATCAGCCGGGATTATGTCGGATTCCTCGAAGGGCTCGTCGAAAGGGGTGACGATGGCGCCCGAGCGATCCTGAACGCGTTTCATGATGTGGCTGAGGGAAAGCGCAACCGTTTCCGTTGCACCTACATTGGCGAGGGCACGTTCACCGGCAGCAATTTCAACTTCGTGATCTCGGGCCTCGAGGTGGCGGGCGGCCGATACGTGCTGGTCAGCGTTCACGACGTGACCGAGCTGGTGACACTGAAGCGACAGCGCCGGCGGCTCGGAAGCCAGGTCCTTCGCGCTCAAGAGATGGAGCGGCGGCGGATCGCTCGTGAGCTCCACGATTCCACCTCGCAGATGCTCGTCGGGCTGCAGCTCAACCTGATCAATCTTCAGCGCTCAAGGCCGCAGCCTGAGACCGATGCGCTCATCGCCGACTGCAAGCAGACGGTCATGGACATGCAACGCGAGATCCGCAGCCTGTCCTTCCTCTATCATCCGCCGTCGCTGTCCACGAACAGCCTTGCGCGTGCGCTGGAAGACCTCACGACCGGCTTCGCGACGAGGACCGGCCTCGAGATCGACCTGCGGGTCAACGAAGTTGGCCTTGCGTCGGCATCGGTCGAAGCCGCGATCTACCGGCTCGCTCAGGAGGCGCTCGCGAACATCCATCGGCATGCCTCCGCGAAGCATGCTCTCGTCCGCCTGATTGGACGGGAACGCTTCATCCATCTGATGATCGGCGACGACGGCATTGGATTCGATCCCGCAACCGCGAACCACCATCGCCAAATGGGTGTGGGCGTGATGGGCATGTCGGAGCGCGTTCGCGAACTTGGCGGACGGCTTTCCATTCATCGAGCGCAGAAGGGCACGGCCCTGACCGTCAGCCTTCCCCGCGAGAAGATGCTAAGTCCAGCCGCCTACTGACTGGGCGGTCGATACCGATCGGCTTCTTGCCGCCCACAAACATCCTTGTCCTGAATGTCCTTTCCGTCGCTCGCCGGGTGAAGGGGCGGATCTGACCGCAGGCTTCACTGGGTCGTCAAATCGGCAGTGCTCGAGGAATTCCCTGCATATTTGCAGCGAATCTTGCTCGCATCCTTCGTTCGGTTGCGGCGCATGCTGCAGGGGGCCTGCTGGCCGAGCAGCAGCAGGCTTCTCTTGAGCGCCGCTTCTTCGGCGGCACGGTAGGCGCTGGTCCCACGGGGCGGATCGTCCGGCAGGCCGGAGACGAAATAGGCCACGCCCGTTCCATCGGCCCGATCGATCCACAGCCCCGACCGAAGCCCGTAGGCGTCACCGGCATGTCCCGCTCGAGGGACCCCGTCGCCGGCCGGATCGTCCTTGCAACCGCGCGATCTAGACGGAAGCTGCTGGGTCGCGATACCGTAGCTGCAATAGAAGCCGTGGTCGGTGTCGCCGTTCGATCCATTGAAACGCCACACGGGGGTGAGCATCAAATCGACGGAATTCGGGGAGAGGATGCGGACGTTGTCCAGGGTGCCGCCATTCAGGAGCATTCGGCCCACCCGTGCAAGGTCACGCATGGATATTCGAAGCCCGCCCTGCGGAGCGAACAATGCTCCATTCTCGCCGAGGTGCGTTCGACCAAGGTCGCAGGGGCCGTCCTCGACCAGGACCGGGCAATCGGGCTCCTTGCCGCCAAGATCATCCTTTACCGCCTTGCCGTCCTGAAACAGGACCACGGCACGGGCGACTTTGGAATTGCTGCACGTCGGCCAGTTGTAGCAGGCGTCGAGCTTCATCGGCTCGATCACCTCGCGCCGCATCCACTGGTCGAACCGCTCGCCGGTCACGCGCTCGATCATCGATGCGACGATCGGGAAATTGAGGTTCGAATATTTGAAATAATTATCGCCGGGGCCATGCTTCGGGTCCCAGCTCGTCGGTGCCGCCATGACGTTTTTGACCGTATTGCCGAGCGCGATCGCATATTGGTCGTCATGGTCGCGGACGGAACTCGTGTGCGACAGCAATTGGCGAAGGGTGATCGGTCGCTCGGGAAAGACTGGATTGCGAAGGCTCCAGCCGAGCCACCGCGACACGTCGCTGTCGAGGTCGAGCTTGCCCTGCTCAACGAGCTTCATCACCCCGACGCTGAGGACCAGCTTGCT
>DASSFK010000382.1:0-3731 GCA_035694565.1 Sphingomicrobium sp. | reverse complement strand
GTCGAGCCCGAAGCTCGGATCCTTGGCCGACCGGCCGGCGATCGGCTCGGGACTGTCGCCCGCAGCGAGCGCCAGAAGTTCGCCTGGAAAGAGATCGTCCTCGCCGACGGCGACCCCGGCGATGACGATCCGATAGCGATTGCCGGGAAGCGCGAGGTCGTCCCTGACCCGAACCAGCGGAAGGACGAATCCGAGTTCGCGCGAGAGCTGTTTGCGGATACCCGTTATCCGGCCCATCAGCGGGGCGCCCTTGCGCTCGTCGACGAGCTCGATGAGCCGGTAGCCGAGCTCGAGGGTAATCGGAACGCTGTCGCTGACGTCGGACCAGTTGATCACCTGCGGCGCTTCTGTCTGGACCTCGAGAAGGTTTTCTCCGGTGGGCGCGTTGCGCGCCTTGCCGAGCCGCCAACAGAGCAGCCCGGCAACCGCGGCGGCGGGAAGGAGGACCAGGTGCGGCATCCCGGGAAGAAGTCCGAGCAGTCCGAGGATGGCGGCGACCGGGGCCCAGGCGCCGGCATGGGCGAACTGGCTCGCGATCTGGCCGCTGAGGTCGTGGGGTGAGTTGACACGGGTGACGATCGACGCAGCGGCAATCGATAAGAGGAGGGCCGGAACCTGTGCGACGAGGGCGTCGCCGATCGCCAGCTGGACATAGGTCCGGGCGGCTTCGCCGATCCCGAGGCCATGGCTGATGGTCCCGAGCAGGAGCCCACCGAGGATGTTGACGACGAGGATCAGGACTCCGGCGACCGCGTCGCCCTTCACGAACTTGGATGCGCCGTCCATCGAGCCGTGGAAATCGGCCTCGGTAGCGACTTCGACCCGGCGTGCCTTGGCTTCCTCGGGAAGGATGAGTCCGGCATTTAGGTCGGCGTCAATCGCCATCTGCTTGCCGGGAAGGGCGTCGAGCGTGAACCGCGCCGAGACCTCGGACACTCGGCCGGCGCCTTTGGTGATCACCACGAGGTTGATGATCATCAGAACGGCGAACACGAACAGGCCGACGATGTAATTGCCGCCGATGATGAAGCTCCCGAAGGCCTCGATGACGTGGCCGGCTGCGTCCGGGCCCCGATGACCGTCGACGAGGACGACCCGGGTCGAGGCGACGTTGAGCGCGAGCCTGAACAGGGTGGCGAGGAGAAGGACGGTCGGGAAGGCGGAAAAGTCGAGCGGGCGCGCGGCGTTGAGGGCGACCATCAGGACCGCCAGCGAGATCATGATGTTGCCTACGAACCCGATGTCGAGAACGATCGACGGCACTGGCACGATCATCAGCACCACGAGCGCGAGGATCGCGAACGGAAGAACCCCGCCCCGGGCGGCCGAGAGCCACTGCCGCCGCAAGCCGGTCATGCGCCGTCTCCGAGCGACGACAGCCGTCGGTAGGCAGCCTGCGCGAATGACAGCGAAAGGTGGCCTGGCATCGGTTCGATTCCGCGAAGCCCTTCGGCGAGGGACGACAGACCGCGTTCGCTCCGGAACGACTGCCGGACGACCATCGCGGGCTGCGGTGCGGCGGTCGCTGCCGGGACGTCTTCGCTTTGGCGTTGCTCGAAACGGGCGTGGACCTGGGCGAGGCTGAGCGGAGCGCCACTCCGGTCGTAGAACACTGCCCGGTTGGCAGCGGCCGCATCGGGGAACAAAGGCGCGGCCGAAGCTTCGGGTGTCGCCCCCAGCGCGGTGAGGAACCTGGCCGCTCCGTCGGCACCGAGAAAGTGGGCGAGCGAGAGGTCGGCGGGGGTCGGCGTGCGACCGAGCACCTGGTTGAGGTGGCGGCCGTTTTCCGACGCGAGCTCAGCCGCCATCGCCGCCGAAAGGTCGGGATCTTCGCGAAGCTCGAGGATGGTCCGGCGGACCTCGGGGTCGGCAACCGTGAAGGCGCCGCCGGAGTTGGCTTCGATGGCGTCGGCGGCCCAGCCGAGCCCGTGCTCGGCGCCATGTGCGTCGAGAGTTGCAAGCCAGGTCTGGCGAGTGAACTGGTAGAGACCCGAAGCGCTCGAGGTCGATGCCCTGGCTGCCGGATCGAATCCGCTTTCGATTCTGGCCTGGTTCAGGAGATAGGCGAACGGCACCCCAGTCCGCTTCGAGGCGGTGGTGATCGACCTCAGGACCTCGGCGCTGGGGCCTGGCCTCGAAGCTCCTGTGACTGACAATTCGCCCTCCGTTGCAGTGGCGGAGGACTAATCAGCAAGCTTCGTGCCAATCAGGCGGGCTGCGGAAAAACGCCGCGTTTGCGGTAGCTTGGGGAAGAACCGGAACGGATTTCCGAAAGCCGGTCAATTCTTTGACGAGTCCAGTCGGACAGGATGTTCACCCGGATCCGGGCGGCATCGGCCTTGAGAAGCGCCCGCTCGATAGCTTCCTTGTCAGTCTCGCGAACGGCGCCCTGCCCGGAAAGCGCATGAAGCGCCTCGGCCAGTTCGATGCTCGTGCGCTCGATCGCCTCGGCGTTGCCGGCGTCGAGGGCCTCGATCAACTCTTCCTGGCAGGCGACCACGCGATTGAGCTCGAGGCTCATCGACGATCCCCGAGGAGGCTCCGGGCAATGCTTTCGGGGTCGAGGCGGTAGGTGCCGGCGCTGATGGCGGCCCGGATCTCGGCGATCCGCGACCGGTCCACCGGCGGCGGGGCGCTTGCCAGCTCGGAGGCGAGGCTGACGAGCTTCGGAAGGGTCTGTCCGCCAAGCTCGCTGCTGGCCGGACGGGTAGCGGCGCGCTCGGATGGCTGCGCCTTCGGCCGTTGCGGTGTCGCTGGCCCGCGCAAGGGAACCGGTCCGGGAAGATCAACCATCGTCTCGTTCCTTCGTCCTTAAGGGCTACCCGCCTATCGGGCGGCCTCGTCTCGAACATCGGAAACGGCAGGGTGAAGAAAATCTTTAGCCCTGGATCGCGACCACTCCGGCGCGGACCACGACCGCGGAGACCGGCATCGGCGATGTCGGGATTTTGACTCGGACGGTTTTGCCGGCCGCGCCCTCGTCGAGCGCGGTTCCTGGAGCACTGGCCGAGTAACCGGCGCCCCTGACGACGAGCTCGACCAGGTCGCCTCGCCGGACCAGAATTTCCGCGAGGCTTCCTGATGGATCTCCGTACGACGAAACCGCGACCCTGAGCTTCCACCCCAGACTTGGGCACCGAACGGCAAGCGCTCCTCCTGATGAAGGGGAGATTTCGGGCTCAACCGGACATTGGGCAAGCCGGATCCGGCGATCGATCGGTACCGTGGTTCCGTGGACCGTCGACGCGATCCGAGCGTCGAGCGCGTCGAGGTCCTGGTACCCGGCGGCCATGGACTTGGCCGCGAGGAACAAAGCGGCGAGGCCCGGCAGGATTCTGAAACCGTTCATTCGGAAGCACTCCTTCCTCCCTCGAAAAGCAAAATCGGTGCCAATCGCATTCTTGCGGAGGTGAGCGTCCCCCAAGTGTCGGTAAATTGACGCTGGTGGGCCTGGCGATCCGGCGGGCCCGATGAGGTGTGTTCCAAGGCACTGGAAAAGCGAGCGAAAGCCGGATTGGCACGGCGATTGCTTAAAGAACCCCGCCCACTCGAGGGCAGGAGAAATGATCATGGCTGTTAGCGACAGTCTGTTCGGAATTCATGCGACCGCGCTCAGGCTTCGCGAGCAGAGGATGGCGCTTCTCGCCTCCAACATCGCCAATTCGGCGACCCCCAATTACAAGGCGCGCGACCTCGACTTCCGGGCCGCGCTCGACGCTGCCGAAGCGGGC
>DASSFK010000381.1:0-6900 GCA_035694565.1 Sphingomicrobium sp. | reverse complement strand
AGGCCGCGTTTCGCCCGAGCAGGCGCGACAGGCCGGCATAATCCTCGCGCCGCTCGGCGATCAGCCGGGCGAGCTCCGCCCGCGGTCCAGCCAGCTGCTCCATGCAAATTCCTATCGCAAATTGAAAATGCCTAGACAAGTAGCTGGCGGCGCGCTCGCCCGCCGCTTGCGGTGAGCCGGCCGAACCGTCGGCTCCGAGCAGAAGCGAGGCCGCCCTTAGGCGGCCTGTTCGAGTGTTTCCAGGCGTGCTAGGCAGGCGCGTTCGACCAGTGTCTTGAGCAGTTCGACGCGCCTCCCGAGCCACTCGAGCTCGGCTCCCGAGATGCGATATTCGCGTGAGTATCGAGCCTTGATGTAGGCTTCGCGGAGCCGCGCATAGGCGCGCTTCTCCTCGCGGGTCGAATTGGGCCACACCTGCTTCAGCGAAGGCTCCATGTCCTCGGCAAGCGCACGCAACCGGTTCAGATTGTGGGTCTTGGGAATGTAGAGCGTGCGCACCAGGAACAGGCATTGGTAGAGACGCTCGGTGGCCTGATGGAGCAGGAATGCCGCGTAAGTCTGCTCGCCATCGCGCACAGCATAGTCTGCCAATCGCTTGGAATATTCGGAGTTGTGAAACCACTCTTCGAAGAACGCGCGCGACTCATCGAGCGCTTCCTTCGCGCTCAATTCTTGCGGCTCCACAAACGGATGGCCGGGCTCCTCGAACAGGACGATGCCTTGACGCAGAATGTCGATGAAGAAGTAGCGGCCGAGCCGAAGCTTCTCGTTCACATCCTCGAGGCTGTGATAGACAAGACTGACCGGTGTCCTGAGCGCCTTGCCTTCCGACAATTCGGCAAGCAGCCGGTCCTCGGTCTTCGCCCAGAACTCGGGAACGTCGGTCAGATTCTCATGGTCGACCACGACCAACAGGTCGAAGTCCGAATAATATCGTCCGACCGGATCCTCGACCCAGTCGCCCCGGGCATAGCTTCCGAACAGGATGATCTTCAAAAGCCTGCCGTTGCGGAAACGGGGCTTGATGCGGTGGGCGATCGCCTCCGCGAACCCGTCGCGGACAGTCTCGACGACGTGCGCCAGCTCGCGCCGCTTGGCGTCGGGAAGATGGCCGAAATCGGACCGCATGGCACAATCCTAACCGGCGGAAACGGCAATGCACAGCGTCGCCGGCCAGGCCCGGCGACAGATTGGGCGGGAAGCGGACCTTAGCCACTTCCCGCCCTTCGAATCCGATTAAAAGGCGTGTCCGACTGCGAGCGTCACTCGGTAGTCGTTGCTTGGATGAGACGCCCGAATGTCTTGCCAGACCGGCAAGCCAACGGACGCCGCCACCGAAAGACCGCCAGCGGAATTGAATCGGGCGCCGGGCGATAGCCATACGCTCTTTCCGCCACTCGCCTCTTCGATCTCGCCGCCGACCTTCTGCCGGCCTTCCCATTCTCCGGTCAGCTCGAAGAAGGCATCCCAAGATGCATGGTCACGATGCTCGTGGGCTGCTTCGTCGTTGTGATCCCCGCTGTCGTGATGGTGCTCAGCCTCCTCGTGATGGTGCTCCTCCGAACCGAAGTGGCGAGACAAAGCGATGCCGCCCTGCGCGCGATCGCCAAGCCGCGTATCCTGCGCGCCCTTGCCAGCGAATTGGTAGAGCATGCTGGCATTGAGGTTCAGCGCGCCAAGTCCGGTTCCGAACGCCGCACCGACGATCGGATCCCAGCTGCCGGTTCCGGGCTGATGCTCGGTCTCGAGCCGCTCGCCGTCGTTACTATGCCTGTGCGTGCTTCCGGACGGCATCTTGAGGCCCCCGAGCAGGGCCAATTTTGCGCGTTCGCCGTGGATCAGCTGGTACTTGGCGACCAGGCTGAGATCACCAGCGCCGGAAACGTTGCCGAGCTCGGCGACCTCGTTGATGGCCTCGCCACCGACATGGGAATGCTCGCCCTCGCGAAGGTCATCCCGGTGAACGAACGGCAGCTCGAGCGAGACAGTGAACCGGTCTGTGACACCGTAGGCGATGCCGACAGCAGCGCTCAGATTATAGTCCGTGTTGTGGGCGTGGATATGCTGGGCGGCGAGAGCCTCGAGCTCTTCGTCGGACCGCTGGTCCGGCCGGACATAGGTCAGTCGAAAGCCCGCGGATGCTTCGCCCTTGTCGAGTGTGTCCGGGCTTAGAACATTCATCGAAGCGCCGGTTCCGACGCCCGTCGGTCCAGTGTGATCGGCAAGCGCCGGAGTGGCGATGCAGGTTGTGAAAAGCAGAACGCAGAATTTGATCGGCACAAGGGTGCCGTAGGATTGAGCCATTGGTAATAATCCCGAAGTGAGGCCGCGCGGATGCGGCCGAGGAAATGTCCTGGTTGCGTCAGGCCAGGACCGGCGGCGCCCGGGACGGCGGGCGCTCGATCTTCCTTTCAACTTCGAGGCGAGCAGCTTGAGTGCTTGCCAACAAATCCGATGCGGCGGCCAGCGGAGGCGTCACACCGATCGTGGGCAGCGTCAGAAACGGAGTCGCGGACGCGGCGGCGTAAGGGCAGGATTGGCGGTGCTTGGAGCCATCCGACTTGCCCTGATGCCCATGATGGGTCGCGGCGCCGATCTTCGTTCCGGAATCGTCGCAAAGGATGATCCGGACCTGGCTGTCGCCCCACGCCGGCATGAAGCCGGTGGGTGTCAAAAGCCGCATCGCGACGAGCACAGCGAACGCCAGCGCCCAGCACGCGCGACGTGTTGATGTCAGAGCAGTTCGGCCAGCCACTGCGCGCGCCTTAAAGGCTTCGTGCGCGCCTGTCAGCCAACGTCCCCGGAAAACACGACGAGCCTTCGGCGACGCCGAAGTCGGCCGTTTGACTTAGCAACAGTACAGGCGCACTTCGCCGCCGGGCGCGAAAAGGGGGAACGACGCGCCGGAAGTGCTCCCCACCTGCGTTCAACGAGAGCAGGGGAAAATCCAATGCATGCCATGTTGAAATATGCGGCAGCAGCAGCCGCCGGCGCCGTTGCAGCCGGTTCGATCGCCTATGCGCAATCCGCGAACACCCCAAGGGCAGTGATTTCCATCTATCACGCCGCTCCGGGACACCAGGAGGCGCTTCTCCAGTGGTTGGCCCAACAGGATCGCATTTCCGCCACCGCGGGTCTCCCGGCGGCTCAGATCTATGCGCACACGGACGGTGACAGCTGGGACTATCTCATGATTGCTCCTGCGACGACCGATGCGCAGGATCAGGCACTTGACGCGGCGGCCGCGAAGATGGGCCTGCCGTCCGGTCCGAAAGTCGGTCTGGAGCTTCGCAAACACATAGCTTCGCACACCGACACCTATGTTGTTGGGCCTTTGACAGCCGCACAACAATTGGATCGATTGAAATAGGCCGAATTGAGAGCGCTCGGCCCTTGGGTCGGGCGCTCGCCATCGTTTCCGCCTACGTGGATCGAGGCGGAAGCGTTTGATAAAACAAGTAGCAAGGAACCTCAGAAGTCGAACAATCGTGCGACGGAAGTTCAGCAGGAAAACTTATGTAATCGCGGAAATGGAGATGGAATTTCCGTCTCGTTCTTATCCTGGTGGAGCGTCATGCCGCAGCCCAAGAACGCCCAGGATCATTAGAGGATGAAATCAGCTCCGGTGAAGCTGACCTTTCCGAGCAGCTGAATCGTCATGTCGGCCACGCCGTCACCGTTCACGTCCATATACAGAGACGTGATACCAGTTCCGATGTCGAAGCTGCCGTAAGCTTCGGCAGCATGACCACTGAAACCATGCTGCACCAACGTGAAAGCCTGATCGCCGGCTAGGCCCGTATTTGCGTCGATCAGGGACAAGTCAATTTTGTCGCCATCCCCCGGTGTGCGGATTGCGTGGCCCTGACCATTGGTGCTGAAGACACTCTGTCCGCTGAAATCCGTGATCAGATCTGGAGCATCTGTAGTGGATTGGAAAAGAGCGCCGAAAATGAACCTATCCGCTCCGGTTCCTCCGGTGAGTTGATCGACACCGCGATTGCCGATCAGTTGATCATTCCCCGAGCCCCCCAGCAGGATGTCATTGCCGCCAAGGGCGGTCAGGACATCATTGCCTGCTCCGCCGTCAAGCCGATCGTTGCCGTCGCCACCGATGATCTGGTCGCTACCGCCATATCCGAAGATGATTGAGCCTTCATTCCCACCGAAGAGAGTGTCGGCACCCTCTGTACCTTGAATTGGCAGATAGAGGTCGGAAACGAGCACATCTCCGTCGGCAAACCGGAGCTGGTCGACCTGGTACAATTGGTCGGTTCCGTCCGGCGACCCGCCGCGATTGTCAGCAATTGCTATCCAGCCGCCATTGAGCGCCGTCAGTGTGTAATCTGAAAACGCACCGTCGAAGAGGACCGTGCTGAACCCAGCATCATCAACGACAGTATCGTTGCCCGCTCCGCCGGATATCAGTCGCACGTTATCCTGACCAAGGTCGATTGACTGTATGAGGTCGTCTCCGTCGCCCCCGGACAGAGTAATCAAGCTACTGTCGATGCCTTCCCCGAGATAAGCATTCAGAGTGTCGGCACCTGAACCGCCAGACAGCTCGGCGCTGTTCCCGGAGAATTCGACGCTGCCGCCATTGGTTAGGGTCCACCAGTTTAGGGTGAGCGTGTCGTCGCCCTCGCCGCCGTCGCCGTGGAAGGAATTTCCCGAGAACGAGGCGCTTCCGCCATTCTCGGCCCAGCCGTTTAGGTAGAAGTTTACGACGTCGCTGCCGCCGTCCCCGTAGGCAAAGAAGGCATTACCCAGCACAGACGCCGTGCCTCCCCCAACCGCAAGGTCGACGCTCCCCCCATTGAATCCGATACCGGCGCTCAAAAGGTCGGAGCCATAATTTCCATACAGAGCGGCCGTATTATCTTCGAAGAAGATGGACGCGCCATTGGAGGCAGACAGGGTGTTTTGCGCGAACGCATTCCCCCCGGCAAAATCCGTGCTGACGGTGAGGCTGTTGCTGGCGTAGCTCACCAAGCCCCCTGAAAGCTCGGCGCTACCGGCTATGATACTGACGTTCGCATTTACGACGCTGCCGTTGAGGTACGAGGAAGAGTTGGCGTAATGATTGGCGATCCCGTCGCCGTAAGAATTGATGAATGTAACGGCGAGAATTTGACCCCCGTCTCCGCCCGCATCCACGTTGGTCGAATTGAACCAATAAGTCGCGTAGCCCCCTCCGGAGCCTGAACGTCCGCTCTCGATCGTGACCTCAGCGTTGATGAGGTCGTACCCCGCACCTCCGGAGATATAGCGGCTCGTAATGCCGATCGAGGTGGACGCTAGGTCGAGGCCGCCCAGATATTGCGTCGTCTGGAGCGTGTCTGCACCGTTGCCGCCGTAGAGGGTGGAGCTGTCTTGAGTGAGATTGACCGATGTCCCGGCTCCAATGCCGAAAACCAGTGAATGGATAACGCTTGAATCATCCCCATCGCCGAGATCGACGAACCAATTATTGGAATTGGAAAAGACTACCGAACCGTCAGAGGCACTGGCCTGTGCGTTGATGAAAACCTGGTCTCCATCCGCCGATCCGAAGAGGGAAATGCTGTTGCCCGACAGACCTGCGATGGATTGGTTGACCGCGCTAGCATAGCGCGTGACGTAATAGGCGGAATATGTCCCATCGATCGGATAACTGAAGAAATTGCCAGAATAGAAACTGGAACCGAACGAGCTTGCTGCAGCGCCTTGGGTGTCAAGAAAATCGGTCACAAGCTTTCCCCCTTTTGGAATTCCCGTGGTGCAACCGCGCCCTAACGGTTGTTATTGCACCGGATCATTGCCCGATTCGAGCAGCAGGAGCTCTCCTGGTCATGATGGATTGCGTGAGGTCGCATCGGACTTAACTCATCCGCAAAATGATCGGAGACCGAAGGGCATTCCCAAGGCCTTCGCGGCGAACCTGGATCCAGCGGGCAAGCTGCTCGAAGGCGATGCATCCGTTGAATGAAACGCCGACGTTCTGGCCTGACGTCCAGCGAACGACTCCCGCTATCGACGGCAGGTCCGGGAGGAGCAACTGAACATTGCTCAGCTCGGTTGTCGGCCCCTCGACTTCCAGGCTTGCACCGGCTTGCGAAATATCCCTCAAGGTCACGACCATCGACTGGAGACCCGTGGAAAGCCGTCCCCGGCACTCAATGCTTATCCTGGGCAGCGCGCGGCGTTTTGTAACTTCGCTGGCGCAACGGCTCGACAGGACAGCAGCCAAATCGATCGGCTTCGGGAAGACTATGCCAACATCGCACTCGTGCTCCCAAACAACGGAGCCGGTCAGCAGTTCACCCGAGCGGAACTCGATCTCGACCTGTTCGCCGGTCGTGAGTTTTCGATAGACGCGCGCAGACAAGCCGTTCGTCGACACGTTCCTGACCACGCAGATGTCACTCACGCCCCCGGCGTGGAGAAGCGCCACACGCAGAAGCGCAAGTTGACGCTCCTGTCGACGTCGCTCAGGCGGCCGACCTGGATGAATTGATTCGACACGGCGCATGTTCAGCATGGACCCCTCCATGCATGCACTCGACCGCATTTGGCTTGCCGTTCGTTTAATTATTCGTCCGGAATGGAGGGTCTGCCGGCCCGCCTGCACCCCGATTTCGACGACCGTCCCGTCAGGCGATACTTCGCAACCTTGAAACCCGCTGCCGTGGCAAGCGGGGCGTAGCGAGCCCGGGCCATCCCTTCGGATCACACGGTGTCACCGATCGGTCATTTTCCCGTTACGCGATCGTCACCGTCCGCGCTTATCCCGGCCACGCCGGTGGGGGTTGGGTGCGGCGATCCGTCTCTTTGTAACCCAGGAGCCGGAGCACCCCCCAAATGCCTGATTCAACTCGCGCGGGACGCCCATGCGTTCGCTCAGCAAGCACGACGTTCGGA
>DASSFK010000380.1:0-3377 GCA_035694565.1 Sphingomicrobium sp. | reverse complement strand
CCGGGAGGGCGCTGCGGAAGGCCGCTGGTTCGACTGCTCGACCTTGAAGGAACCGTATCGCCTCGAAGGCAAGAAGGTGATGGGCTTCGAGCTGGTCGAGCAGCTCGGCTGGAAGGTTCCGGACGCAATCTTCTACCCGACGGGGGGCGGCACGGGCCTAATCGGAATGTGGAAGGCGTTCGACGAACTGGAAGCGGTCGGGCTGATCGGTCCCGAGCGACCGCGCATGTTCGCCATCCAGGCAGCAGGCTGCGCTCCGATGGTCCGCGCATTTGAGCGGGGCGACGAGTTCGCCGAGCGCTGGGAAGGCGCTGCAACGATCGCGACAGGCATTCGCGTGCCAAGTGCCGTCGGCGACTTCCTTATCTTGCGAGCGGTCCGCGAAAGCGGCGGGGCGGCGATCGCGGTCGAGGAGCAGGATATCCTTCAAGCGGTGGAGGATGCCGCCCGCGACGACGGAATGCTACTTTGTCCGGAAGGCGGCGCGGCGCTGGCCGGCTGGCGCTCAGCGCTCGATCGCGGGCTCATGACCCGCCACGAGACGGTACTTCTGTTCAACTGCGCGAACGGAAACAAATACCCGCTGACCGACAGTTCGCGGCGGCTCGAACTGGCGAGCGCGAAAGCGGAAATGCTCTAAAAGCGTTGGAGCCCCGCCGGCACTGATGGCCTGCGGGGCTCCCGTACTCCCGATCCAATGATCTGCGTCCAGGCGCCGATCGCTAGACTCTCGTCCGCGTTCCGCGTCTTTCATGACGCTAATCTGCGGATCCGAAGTACGCTGGCACAACACAGTTTGTCGCGAGCGGTTCCCACCGGTCACGTAACGGTTACGAATTTCCTTGGGAGCCGATCGGCGCCGAGCGCGTCTTTTCGATACGGTAAACCCCGCCAACCGAAGTTGGCGGGGCTCCATGTTCCATTTCTGGAACACGACAATAAAACGATCCCTCGCGACGGGAGTTCCGATCCGATGATGGAAAAACGGCAGCGGTGAGAAATTAGCTGTGGATAAGTCGAAGAAGCGGATCCTGAAGGTCGCGACCTACAACATCAACGGCATCAATTCCCGGCTTCACGTGCTGCTTCGCTGGCTTGAGGAATTCCAGCCCGACGTAGTCGGGCTTCAGGAGCTGAAATGCACCGACGAAGCCTTCCCGGAGAAAGACATCGAGGCGCTGGGCTATTCCTCGATCTGGCACGGACAGAAGAGCTGGAACGGCGTTGCCCTTCTCAGTCGCGTCGGCGAGGCGGTCGAAACAGGACGCGGCCTCCCCGGCGACCCGGACGACGAACAGAGCCGTTATATCGAGGCGGCGGTCTGCGGAATTCTCATCGGCAATCTTTATCTTCCGAACGGCAATCCGTGGCCGGGTCCCAAGTTCAACTACAAGCTCGGCTGGATGGACCGATTGCATACGCATGCGAGGCACCTCCTCGACAGCGGGCTTCCAGCGATGTTGATGGGCGACTTCAACGTGATCCCGACCGACGAGGACGTCTACAAGCCGGAGCGCTGGGCCAAGGACGCGCTCTTTTCGCCGCAGGCTCGGGCGAAGTTCGCGGAGCTTGTGGAGCAAGGCTGGACCGACGCCATCCGAAAGCTTCACCCGGATGAGCGGATCTACACCTTCTGGCATTACTGGCGGAACTCGTTCCAGCGCGATGCCGGAATCCGCATCGACCACTTCCTGCTCAGTCCTCCGCTTGCGAAGAACCTCAAGGCCGCTGGCGTCGACCGCAGCCCGCGCGGCTGGGAGAAGACCAGCGACCATGCGCCGGCATGGGTCGAACTGAAGGTTTGAGGTTTCCCAAGAAAATTGGGGTGGCGGAGTTCGTCTATTGCCATGCATCATCCCTTGAGTGGTTACGCTGATGCTTAAAAAGGACGGCGTCGACCTCAGCCGCCTGAATGAGGCTGAGCGGCAGGTCCTGTACCTGCTTGCCGAAGGCCATACCGCCAAGAGCGTCGCCAACGAGCTCGGATCAACCCCTGCCGCAGTCAACGAACGCCTTCGCGAAGCAAGGCGGAAAACCGGCGTTGGAAGCAGCCGTGAGCTTGCCAGGCGCCTGAAATCACAAGAAAATCGTCACAACGAAATCGTGGTGGGAAGTTCTTCGGTCTCGGCGTTCCAATTACTTCCGGGACGCGAGCATGGCGCTCTCGGCAATTGGAAAGGACCGATCCTCATGAGCGTTGGGCTATTGGCTGTGATTGGCTCCGCGGCAGCGCTTCTTGGTTCCACAGAACATCCCTCAACGAACGTCCGCGTGCTCGATCCGCTCTATGGCGACGTCCTTGTGGAGCGCGATCCATCTGAAATGTTCAAGGATGCTCGCACCGAGGAGGCCGTTAGGAACGTCCTGATGGGAGAGGGCAGCGCTTCGCTCTTCCGTCGCCGCTATGCGCAGGTCCGGTCAGAGGTTCGGGATCCCGACTGGGCTTCGGCTACGGAGGCGGGCCTCAAAGCCGCTTTTTCGACGGTGCCCCACGTTGGGGTGAACGGAACGGAACTGCGGACGAAATGCGCCGCCACACTCTGCGAAGTCATCGGCACCATCGATACTTCCTTCGGGAAGGACGAAGCGGCAATCATCGAAGAAGTAAATCGAAGCACGGCGCCCCGCCTCAACCCACACGCAATGCAGACTCTGTTCGCCAAACTGAAACTGAAGACCGCTGGCTGGGTGCAATCGTCCACGAAGGAACAGCCGCCCCGGCCCATGTTCCTCGCTTACTTCACGCGCGAAGAATAGGCGCCTTTCACTCAACCTTGAGCCGAAGAAAGCCCATCGCGCCGATCGGGTCGTTGCCGCCATATTCGTCCTCGAGGCCGTCAGGCACGAAATTGAAGGCGATCAGGCCGCCCACGCCCAATGCAAGATTTTCCGCAACCTTGAAGTCGCGCACCGCGCCGAGCGAAACCTTGCCAACCGTGTACGCGGGCCCGTGTTCCTCGATGTCCAGAAGCTCGCGATTTTCGGTCATCTCGCCTCGTGCAAAGGCCGTCCAGTGCCCGTGCTTCAGCGAGGCCTCGGCGACATAGGCGTCGTCCTTCAACCGCTGACCATGATCTTCGATCGACTTGCGGCCCCAGGCGAGCGTCGTCGCGGCCTTCCAGCCCGGAGCAATCTCGTCGGCCCAGAGCGCGCTTGCCGACCAGCGCCTCTGGTCGACCCCAGGCTCAAGCTGCTCGGGGTCCACGAAATGGCCCCAGCTGCCCTGCAGCGAGAGCGTTCGTCCAGGGTTCCACGAGACCCTGACCGCGGTTGAATCGAGCGCTCCGGTTTCGATGTCCCAGCGATGCTCGTCGGGTTCCCGGGCGTTGAAGCGGCTGGCTTCGACCTTGAAGCGGTCGAGGACGACGCCCGCAGTC
>DASSFK010000379.1:0-2969 GCA_035694565.1 Sphingomicrobium sp. | reverse complement strand
TTGGTTCTCGGATTGATCGCGGGGGTCGTCGCCCAACGCGTTGGCGACGGCTTTCGCGAGCCAGCCTTGCAGGCATCGGGTCTGATCGGCGGACTTTGGCTCAATGCGCTGAAGATGACGGTCATCCCGCTCGTCGTAGCTCTTCTCGTCACGGGAGTGGCGGCGGGAGCCGAGGCGGCGCGGGCTGGCAAGATCGCCGCCCGGTCGGTGCTGTGGATCGTCATCCTGTGCACTGCATCCGCCATTTTCGGCGCCTTCGCAGTGGTGATTCTGACGGGCGCCTTTCCGCTTCCGCACGCGCAGGCTCAGGCCATGCAAACCGGCCTAGCCGGGCTTGACCAGTCTCTTGCTTCAGGGCCGATGCCGGGCGTCCTCGACTTCTTCAAAGGCGTCGTTCCCGGCAACGTCATCTCGGCGGCCGCCAACGGCGACGTGCTTCCGCTCGTGGTTTTTGCGTTGCTGTTCGCGCTGGCGGTTTCGCGCATCGAAGCGAGCCGCCGCCGTTCGCTGGTGCAGATCTTCCAGGCGGTCGCAGATGCCTTGCTGATCATCATCGGCTGGGTTCTGTGGATTGCACCCCTCGGCGTGTTCGCCTTGGCGTTCAGCGTGGGCGCCAGCGCTGGAGGGGCGGCGTTCGCCGGCCTTGGTCATTATATCCTGATCATTTCGACGATCGGTGTTCTGGTCACGTTGTGGGCCTATCCCATCGCGCTGATTTGGGGGCGGATCGGACTGGCTACCTTCAGCAAGGGCCTGATTGCGCCGCAGAGCGTGGCCATCTCGACGCGCTCTTCGCTTGCGTCACTTCCGGCCATGCTCGGCGCCGCGAGGGTGCTGGGAGTACGCGAGCAAGTTGCCGACGTGACCCTTCCGCTGGCCGTCGCCCTTTTCCGGGCAACGGGACCGGCGATGAATACGGCGGTCGCCTTTTACGTTGCGCACTGGCTCGGCTACGAACCAACTCTCGCACAGATGATCGCCGCGACGGCAGTCGGCGCGGTGATGAGCTATGGGGCGGTCAGCCTCCCGGGCGAGATCAGCTTCATCAGCTCGATCGCCCCGATCGCCATGGCTCTGGGGGTGCCGATCGCTCCGCTCGCGCTGCTCGTTGCAGTGGAGATGGTGCCGGACATTTTCCGGACTCTAGGCAACGTCACGCTAGACGTTGCGGTCACGACGGTGATCAACGAGAGCACCGAATCCATTTCAACGGACAACTAGATCGGGCGTTCGTCGAACCGCCGCCCGACGAACGGCCTTCGTCGACGACTGTAAACGGCGGCAGACGCCGGCCCGGCTTTGGTCGAGCCGGCAGAGACGGCGCAGCGGCTTCGTCGTAGCCGGATCCCGCGACGCGGCGGACCAATCACCCCTCGACTTCCCCGATAGGACGCCGCGCCGCAAAAACAGGAAAGCGAGACGATGAAACTGTTGATGATTGTCGCAGCCTCCGTCGCCTCGGCCGGTCTCGTGCTGCCGACGGTGACTCAGGGGCAAACGAGCGGAGTATCAAAGCAGGAGGCTTCGGCCGCGACTGCTTCCGCATCCAAGCTGAGCGCCTAGCCGCTCAGCGAAATCCAACGCAAACGCCCGGTCGCGGCGCCTCTCCCCAGGCCCCGCGGCCGGGCTTGCGCGCCTAGCGCCGGGCGATCGACCGGACCTTGTCCGTGTAGAGGCGGCCGACGGGCTGCTCGGTTCCGTCGCCGAGGCGCGCGATCCAGCGGCCGGAGGGATTGCGAGTGAAGCCGGCGATGAAGTCCTTGCGGACGATCGCCGAGCGGTGAAGCCGGACGAACAGGTCCGGATCGAGCCCCTCCTCAAGCGCATTCATCGAATGGTGGATCAGCCAGCTCCTGCGCCCGACGTGGAGACGCATGTAATCGCGCTCGGCGGACACGCGGTCGACGTCGCGCGAGGCGATGCGAACTAGGCCGGACAAATCGGATGCCCAGAACTCCTCGAGGAACGGTGAAGTCGTCGCGAGCCTGGTGACCGGCGTTTTCTCTCGACGGCGAAGATGATCGCGCGCGCGCTTCAGCGCCCGGTTGAGCCGGTCGGGCGTGACCGGCTTCATCAGATAGTCGACCGCTTCGACCTCGAAAGCGGCGACCGCGAACTGATCGAAGGCGGTGATGAAGACGACGACAGCCGATGGCTGTTTCGTCGCGAGCGCGCGGGCGACCTCGATCCCGTCCAGGCCGGGCATTTCGATGTCGAGCAGCAGGACGTCGGGCGTCAGCGCATCGGCCATTCGAACGGCGCTTTCGCCGTCGCTGGCAGTTCCGATCAGATCAACTTCAGGGCACTGCGCCAGGAGAAGCTGGAGCCTTTCGGCCGCCAGCGGTTCGTCATCGGCGATCAGGAGCCTGAGCGGCTGTTCATCCATCCGAACGGTCCAACGGCAGTGTCATGCTAACACGATAGCCACCGTCGGCCGTTGGGCCAAACTCACATTTCGCAGCCGAACCAAAACGCGCCTCGAGCCGCTGACAGACATTGGCGAGGCCAACGCCGGTTCCATCGGGCTTGCCGTTGCGGCCTCGGGCCGCCGTCGCTCCGCTGTTCTGGACTTCCAGGGTGAAGCGGCCGGGTCCGGCTTCGGCTGCCCTGATCATCAGGGTCACCGTGTCGCGAGTGCCGGAAACGCCGTACTTGATCACGTTCTCGACCAAAGGCTGAAGAATGAGGCCCGGAACGCGGGCGCTCTGAAGCTCCTGCGGGATGTCGATGTCGACCTTGAGCCTGCGCGGAAAACGGACCTTCTCGATATCGAGGTAGAGGCGCTGGAGCTCAATTTCCTCTGCGAGCGTGACGTCGGCAGACGGATCCAACGACAGGCTGGAGCGGAAGAAGGTCGACAGTTTCAGGATCATGCTCTCCGCTTCCTCGGGGCGCCCGCCCATCACCAGCGAGGAGAGCGAGTTCAACGTGTTGAACAGGAAGTGCGGATTGATCTGGTAACGGAGCGC
>DASSFK010000378.1:0-3579 GCA_035694565.1 Sphingomicrobium sp. | reverse complement strand
GGCGGCGGCGCCTTCATGATGGAATTGCCGAAATATCAGATGCCGACGATCAAGGACGTCGTCCTTGGCCTCTATCAGCGCGCTCTCATCTTCCTGAAGCGGGCCGGAACGATCATCCTTGGAACGACGGTCCTGCTTTGGGCGCTGGCGAGCTTCCCGCAGGCGAAGCCGGGTGAAAGCCAGGTCGAGGTCTCGATCGCGGGCAAGATCTCCGACGGCATCTACGCACTCGTGAAGCCGATCGGATTCAACCGCGACATCTCGCTCGCCCTCCTTCCGGCGATGGCGGCTCGCGAAGTGGCCGTCAGTGCCATTGCAACCGTCTACTCGATCGATGCGAGCGACGAGGATGCAGCCACCGCGCCGCTCGCCGAGCGACTCCGTGGCCGCTGGTCGCTGCCGACCGCTCTCGCCTTCCTCGCCTGGTTCGTTTTCGCTCCGCAGTGCATCTCGACCATCGCCGTCACTCGACGTGAAACCAATGGCTGGAAATGGCCCTTGTTCATGGTCGGCTATCTGTTCGTCCTCGCCTATGTTGCGGCGGGCTTAACCTACTGGACGGCGGTCGCACTGGGTTTATAGCTGCCCTCAAGGAACGAAGGAGAGAGTGAATGGCGGGCGTGAACAAGGTGATCCTGGTCGGCAATCTCGGCGCGGATCCGGAGGCCCGTTCACTGAACAACGGCGGCGAAGTGGTGAACCTTCGCGTCGCAACGTCCGAGCAGTGGAAGGACCGTGACGGCAACCGCCAGGAGCGGACCGAATGGCATCAGGTCGTGATCTTCAACGAGAACCTCGGCCGAGTCGCCAAGAGCTATTTGAAGAAGGGTTCGAAGGTCTATCTCGAGGGCCAGATCCAGACCCGCAAGTGGACCGACCAATCGGGCAATGACAAATATACCACCGAGGTCGTGCTTCAGCGCTTCCGGGGTGAACTGGTGCTGCTCGATGCCCGCGGCGAGGGCGGCGGTTCGGGCGGCAGCTACGGCGACGAATTCGGCGGAGGAAGCAGCGGCGGTTCGCAGCGCCAGCAGCGGCCGCAGCCGGCGGCGTTCGATTCCGATCTCGACGACGACGTTCCCTTCTAGGAATCGCTCCGCTTCAGCTTTGCGAGCGCCGCAAACGGTCCGGCCTGCTCTTCGGTCAGCACGCCCGCTTCCTTGAGCGCTGCTTCGGCTCCCGCGCTTCGCGGATAGGGATCGATGCTGAGCGCCAGAGTATCGGCAATCGCACCGCCGAGGTCGATCGACGAGCCGTCGTGGAATACGACGTCGCAATCGGCCTCGACCAACTCGAGCTCGTCGTCGCCGCCTTCCGGCCTGGGCTCAGGCAGGAAATATATGTCGAATGGCTCGTCGGCGCTCGCGTCCACCGGTTCGTCGGTGACCACGCAACTCTGGCAAAGACTGGCCCTCAACCGCCCGCGAGCCCGAATGATCTCGCCCTTTCGCTCGAGCGTCGCGTGAGCGTCCAGCCTGTCGAGAGAACGAAGACCGAGGCGCTCTCCAATGCGGGCACGCTCCGCGTCATCGGCGCTCAGCTCAATTCGCTCGCCGTCGCGGATCTGGTTGAGCGGAAGCCGGTGAGCGAAATCCTCGATCATCCAGCCCTCCCTTTCGCGAGCTGATCGACCTCCAAATCGCCAAGCTGCTTCCAGAAGGCGCGAAGGGCCGACTCGCCATAAGCGACCGCGTCGGCGCTCGGCGGTTCGCCCAAATAGAGGCTGCGTTCAACCTCTCCGGTCCAGGAACCGGCCTCCTTTACCTGCTCCCTCCAGCGCTCGACCCGGCCGCCCACCGATCCGACCAGTTTCCGGACCTGCTTTCCGAGCGTCGGGTCACCCACTCCCATTTCCCGGATTTCGGTGTCGAGCGTTTCCACCAGCCGTTCCGTCAAGGCAACACTGGCCCGCGCGCCTTGCTCGCCGTCCTTCTCGAGGCGGACCGCAATGAGAGCGATGATGGTACCGAGTATTGCGAACCGGCCGTTGACGGTGTCGGGCACCTCCCCCGCGATGAACCAGTCGGTCCGTCCGGCTTCCGCAAGTGCGAGCTCGAACAGCCCCTGCCCGCGCTTGGGCTCGCCTGTTAATCTTGCGAACAGGGCGCGGAACATAAGACTCCTCATCGTTGCGGCTTGCGCCTAGGGCTTGCGGCCCTTGGGGCGAGCCGCATATTGAGGCGGTCCCGCGGTTGCGCAAGCCGGCCGGCGGTTATCGGGAGAAGGTCCAATCATGAATTCTGCGGTTTTAAAGGGCGCGACCGCGTTTGTTGCGGCGGCCATGCTGACGGGATGCGGCGGCATCACCGTGCGCGAGCACCGTGGCTACGTGATGGACGAGCAGCTGACGTCGGGCGTCGCCGTCGGCACCGACAACAAGCAGTCGGTCGAGAAAACCCTCGGACTTCCGACCTTCACCGGCACGTTCGATCAGAACGACTGGTATTATGTGGCTCGCGATACCCGGACCTTCGCCTTCCGCAATCCGAAGGTCACCGACCAGACGGTCATCCACATCCGATTCGATGGGGCCGGTAACGTCGCCTCGGTCGAGCAGACCGACGAGAAGCTGATCGCATCGATCCGGCCGAGCAAGGACAAGACCCCGACGCTGGGCCGCGAGCGCGGCTTCTTCCAGGATCTGTTCAACAATATCGGAACGATCAGCCAGCCGGGCCTTCCGGGAAGCCAGCGGCAGTAATCTTTCTTACGGCGTCGCTTTGGCCTAACGGCCGGGCATGACTGCTACGCCCGCCGGCATGACCTATGCCGATTACCTGGCACTCGACGAGCTCCTTACCGCGCAAAGACCGCTGTCGGAGTTGCACGATGAGATGCTTTTCATCGTCATCCACCAGACCAAGGAGCTGTGGCTGAAGCAGATGCTTCACGAGCTCGATCTTGCGATCCGGCTGGTTGACGAGGACCAGTTCGCACCAGCCTACAAGGCGATGGCTCGGATCAGCCGGATCCAGTCGGTGATGACTTTGTCGTGGGATGTTCTGTCGACGCTCACGCCGGTGGATTACATGGCTTTCCGCCACGTCCTGGGCACATCGTCTGGCTTCCAGTCGGCCCAGTTTCGCGAGCTGGAATTCAAGTTCGGGATCAAGAATCCGGCGTTCCTCGAATATCACAAGGACGTTCCGGAGGCGTCCGCGCGGTTAAAGGCTGCGCTCGATGGCCAGAGCCTCCGCGAGGCCAGCCATGCCGCGCTTGAACGAGCGGGCTTCGACCTTGGTGACCGGTCGGACGAGGCGATCTCGGCTGCCTGGCTGGAAGTGTATCGCGACGCCGATCGGTGGTTCGACCTCTATCAACTCGCGGAGAAGCTCGTGGACATCGACGACTCGCTGTCGATGTGGCGGTTCAAACATGTGCTCACCGTCGAACGGATCATCGGCAACAAGCCGGGGACCGGGGGATCGGCCGGAGCGCCCTACCTCCGCTCGACGCTCGAGAAGCGCGCCTTCCCGGAATTGTGGTCGCTGAGGACTCGGCTCTGAGTTTCAAACCGCTCTTCGCCCGAAGCCTGGGCGCCGATCCCGGTCGGCTGCACGTCGCCGCCCACAGCCATCA
>DASSFK010000377.1:0-4903 GCA_035694565.1 Sphingomicrobium sp. | reverse complement strand
GATGCGGTTCGCCCCATTTGCGGTGTTCACCGCCGTGACCAGCTCCATCGCCGAGAAGGGTCCGGAAATCCTGATCACCTTCGGCAAGTTTGTCGGAAGCTTCTATCTCGGACTCGCAATCCTTTGGTCGTTGCTGATCCTGGCCGCCTTCGTGATCGTCGGACCGCGCGTACGACATCTTGTCCGCTACATTCGCGACCCGATCGTCCTCGCATTCTCGACCGCGTCGAGCGAAGCCGCTTACCCTCGGACCCTCGAAGCGCTCGATCGCTTCGGTGTGCCGCCGCGCATCGCGAGCTTCGTCCTGCCGCTCGGCTATTCGTTCAATCTCGACGGCTCGATGATGTACATGACTTTTGCGACGATCTTCATCGCGCAGGCCTACGGGATCGACCTGACGCTCAGCCAGGAGATCACCATGCTCCTGGTGCTGATGATCACGTCCAAGGGCATGGCGGGGGTCCCTCGAGCGAGCCTGGTCGTGATCGCCGCGACCATGTCGATGTTCAAAATCCCCGAGGCCGGTCTGCTGCTGATCCTGGCGGTCGATCACTTCCTCGACATGGGCCGGTCAGCCACGAACGTGGTCGGCAATGCCGTCGCCTCGGCAGTTGTGGCGAAGTGGGAAGGCGACCTCGACCCCGAGGAGCCGGCAGACATCGAGCCACCACACGCGCCGTCACACGTGACTGGAAAACCGAAGGACAACCACTTCTAGCCGAACGGCTGGTCCAGGCCCGGCGGCGGCGTGGTGAAGAACTTCGGGCCGGTCTGCGTGATGTGGAAGCAATCTTCGATTCTGACGCCAAATTTTCCCGGGATGTAGATTCCCGGCTCGTTCGAGAAGCACATGCCGGGCACGAGCGGAGTCGTCTCGCCGTGGACGAGATTGACCGGCTCGTGGACTTCCATGCCAATACCGTGGCCCGTACGGTGCGGGGTGCCCGGCAATTTGTAGCGCGGACCGTATCCCCAGCTTTCGTATGCGCTGCGAACGGCATCGTCGACGCTTCCGGCGGGCGCACCGACCTTTGCGGCAGCCATGGCGATCTGCTGCCCTCGGTGGACCTGGTCATAGAGCTTGCGCTGCTCAGGGGTCGGAGCCGCGCCGAACACGAAGGTGCGCGTGATGTCGGCCTGGTAGCCGTGGACCGAGCAGGTGCAGTCGAGCAGCACGATCTCGCCCTTCTGGACCAGGTGCGGCTTGTGGCTGCCGTGAGGATAGGCCGATGCCTCCCCAATCAGGATGAGCCCGCCGTCGTACACGCCCCCGAGGGTCTTCTGGGCCGCAGAAATAAGTGCGTCGATCTGCTCGGGGGCCATGCCCTCGCGAGTATGTTCGCCGGCGTAGCGAAGGGACGCGGCCATGATATCGGCGGCCGCCTGCATCAGCGCGAGCTCCGCGGGCGTCTTGATCATTCTCAATTGCCGCACGACCGGATTGCCGTTGATGATCGCGACTGAAGGAAGTTGCTGCTTCAGGCGGTCCTCGATGAAGAAGCGGTTGGTTTCCTCGAAAGCGATCGGTTGGTTGGCGACACCTCTTTCCTTGAGGAAGTCGGCGACGAGCTTCAGCGGCTCTTCGTCTTCCTGCCAGGTTCGGATCTCGGCCGGCACCACCAGCATCTCTTCGATCGACGGCCTCTCGAAGAAGGGAGTCACGACGATGGGGTCGCCTTGGGCCGGGATGACCGCCCCGGTAAGGCGCTCGCTTCGCCACCACTGGATACCCGTGAAGTAATCGAGGCTCGGGCCGGACTCGACCAGCACGGAGCCGATCCCATGACGCCTCATGAGGTCACGCGCCTTCGCCAGACGGGCCATCCGCTCTTCCCTGGAAATGGCAGGCGGAAGCTTGACGGGAGCGAGTTCCTCCTGGGCAGCCGCGGCGATCCGGGGTGAGATCAGTGCCGTTGCGGCAAGAGCGCCCGCGGTCTTGATCCAGCCGCGGCGTGAAAGCTTCGGTCCAAGCATATTTGCTCCCAGGTTCGTGCCGACTGTTGCATGCCGAAGCCGGTTCGGCCAGCAGGCGCCTATGCCGTTCAATCTGGAACACCTGCCCGGTTCGGGGCCACGGCCCGGTCCGCGCGAGACGATCGTGATGCTCGCTGGGCTGATGGCGCTGAACGCCTTCGCCATCGATGCGATGATTCCTGCGCTGCCCGACATCGGCCGCTCGCTGAACGTCGCACATGAAAATGACCAGCAGCTGGTCGTCGTCGCCTACTTTCTCGGCTTCGCGTCGACCCAGCTCTTCTGGGGACCGCTGGCGGACCGGTTCGGGCGCAAGCCGATCCTTGCAACCGGAGTTGGGCTCTACATGTTCTTTGCGATTCTCTGCGGAGTGGCGGGGAGCTTCCCGCTTCTGATCGCCGGCCGCATCGCAATGGGTGCCTCGGCGGCCGTCACGCGCGTGCTGGTTGTCGCCATGGTCCGCGACCTGTTCCAGGGCGAGGCGATGGCGCGGGTAATGAGCCTTGTCTTCATGGTCTTCATGGTGATTCCTGTCCTTGCTCCCAGCATCGGACAGTTCATTCTCCTGTTCGGTTCCTGGCGGACAATCTTCCTGATCCTCGCGGCCTATGGCCTTTCGATGTTCGTCTGGTCGTGGCTCCGGCTGCCCGAGACGTTGCACCCCGAATATCGCCGTAGCCTCAACCTCAAGGAAATCGTCAGTGCGATTGGAGCGACGGTGAAAGAACCGATGTCGCGAGGCTACACGCTGGCGCTGACCGTCACCTTCGGCGCGCTCGTCGCATACATTAGCTCGATCCAGCAGATCATAGCCGATGCCTTCGGCAAGCCGCAGCTTCTGGGGCTGGCTTTTGGTGCGATCGCGGCCCCCATGGCGCTTGCTTCATGGACAAATGCGAAGGTCGTTGGCCGGTTCGGACTGAGGCGCGTCGGCCACATGGCATCGGTTGCATTCGTGATCGTCACGCTCACGCACCTTCTGGTTGGAGTGACCGGCCACGAGAGCATGGTGTCGTTCGTCATTCTCCAGTCGATGACGATGGTCTGCTTTTCATTCGCCTCGTCGAACCTCAGCACCCTGGCGATGGACCGAATGGCGGCCATCGCGGGAACTGCGTCTTCGGTGCAGGGCGTGGTTGGCACGATCGGCGCCGCCATCATCGGCTACGCGATCGGACAGGCGTTCAACGGCACGGTGATGCCGTTTCTCTGGGGAATGGCGGCCTGCGCGATTGCGGGCCTTACGCTGGTATTCCTGACTGAGCCGAAGCGGCTCTTCGCGGGACCGTCCGCGGTCGGCGAGCCACTGGAGCCGCATGCCGCCGCGTAAGGTCTGATCAGCTATTCGGCGGCGATCTCGTCGTCCGCCGAAGGACCGACCATCAGCGCTTCGCCAACCTCGTCGGTCTTGCCCCGGATCGCACGGTCGATGCGGTCGGCAACGTCCGGATTTTCCTTGAGATAGACCTTGGCGTTCTCGCGACCCTGCCCGATTCGGATGGAGTCGTAGCTGAACCAGGCGCCCGACTTCTCGATCAGGCCAGCCTTCACGCCCAGGTCGAGGATCTCGCCGACTTTCGACACGCCCTCGCCATACATGATGTCGAACTCGACCTGCTTGAACGGCGGTGCGACCTTGTTCTTCACGACCTTCACGCGGGTCGTGTTGCCGACGATATCGTCGCGGTCCTTAATCTGGCCGGTGCGGCGGATGTCGAGGCGGACCGAAGCGTAGAATTTCAGCGCGTTGCCGCCCGTCGTCGTCTCCGGATTGCCGTACATCACACCGATCTTCATTCGGACCTGGTTGATGAAGATCACCAGGCAGCGTGAACGACTGATCGAGCCGGTCAGCTTGCGAAGCGCCTGGCTCATCAGGCGAGCCTGCAGGCCGACGTGGCTGTCACCCATCTCGCCTTCGATTTCCGCTCTCGGAACCAAGGCGGCGACCGAATCCACGACCAGCACGTCGATCGCGTTCGAGCGGACGAGCGTATCGACGATCTCAAGCGCCTGTTCACCCGTGTCCGGCTGCGACACGATCAACTCGTCGATGTCGACGCCCAGCTTCTTCGCATAGGCTGGATCGAGCGCATGCTCCGCATCGACGAAAGCTGCAGTGCCCCCGCCACGCTGCGCTTCCGCAATCGCGTGCAGAGCGAGCGTTGTCTTGCCCGAGCTTTCCGGACCGTAGATTTCCACGACACGTCCGCGCGGCAGGCCACCGACGCCTAGCGCGATGTCGAGGCCGAGGCTTCCGCTCGAGATCGTCTCGATCTCAATTCTCTCGCGGCTGCCGAGCTTCATAGCCGAGCCCTTGCCGAACGCGCGATCGATCTGCGCGAGCGCCGCCTCAAGAGCCTTTTGCCTATCCATTCCGGCTACTTCCAATCCGCTACCGATGACCTTGAGCTGCGCTGCCATGCTACTCATCCTCTCGTCAACGGGCGGCCGAGCCCCGCCCCCACATTCTTTTCGTACATGCTTTGTTCTTTGAGAACAAGAGGGGAACGATGCTACCGCCTGAGGACGGCCTTCAGCGCATCGTCCATTGCGTCCTGAAATTCGGACCGGGAATAGATGTCGCTATGGTTTGCGTCGGCGATCGTTCGATCGAAAGCGAGGTTCGATACCCGCGGGCGCAAGGCCTCGGTTCGCTCGGCCGGGATGATCTCGTCCTTCTCGGCTGCCACGATCGCCACCGGGACGGTCGAGTCCCCGAGCCCCTCGATTGAATCGATTTCATGACGAAATAGCATGCCGACCGGGAGCCAGGGAAAAAAGCCCCTCGCCACGGCCTTCAGGCTATCGAACGGAGTGACGAGAATGATACCGTCCAGCTTTCTCCGATTGGCAAGGCTCGCCGCGACGCCGCTGCCAATGCTGAAACCGACGGCGATCGTCCGGTCCGGGCGAGTGCGGTCGACGG
>DASSFK010000376.1:0-2984 GCA_035694565.1 Sphingomicrobium sp. | reverse complement strand
CAGCGCGATCCAGATACCGGCGGAGCGTCCGCGGTGCTCGGGACGCTTGGCAGCTTCGGCAACCGACATGTCTTTGCGTCCCGTGACTAGAGTTGAGGCTTAGCGGGAGCCTTCACGCTCGGCGCGCTTGCGCTCGAGCTTGCGTGCACGGCGGATGGCGGCGGCGCGTTCGCGGGCCCGCTTCTCCGACGGCTTCTCATAATGCCGGCGCAGCTTCATCTCGCGATAGACGCCTTCACGCTGCAGCTTCTTCTTGAGCGCGCGGAGCGCCTGGTCGACGTTATTGTCGCGAACGATGATCTGCATAAATGCCTGTCGAAACTCCAAATCTGCTGTTTTCGGCCCATCGAAAAAGTCAGTGGGCCAACAACCTACGCCCGGCGCAGCCTTGCTGGGTCGGGTGGCGGCCCTTAGCAGTGCATGGATAGGGTTGCAAGGCGCCCGGAATCCTCGGTTGTGCGATGAAACGAGGTGTCAGCACGATAGGCTAAGCAACTGGGCGATCGCGGTTATCGGCGATTAACCTTCTCCTGTGTAAAACAGCCGCTTCGTGAGAGTGGGGTGGTAATGAGTTTGAATCGCAGGGAAGTCTTGCGTTGGGGGGCAGTAGGTGCGGCGGGGGCCATGCTCTCTTCGGCTGCCAGCTCGGTGGGGCTTCCATCCATTGTTTACGCGCCGCCTCCGGTGCCGCGGGATCCGCTGGCGCCGCTGGCTCCGCAGCAGGTCACTCCTCCGGGCATAGACCCCGTGCTTTTCCAGAAGGCAAAGGCCGCGCTCGATTCGCACCGCTACCAGGCGCGTGCCCGCGACGTGATGGGAATCGTCGATTTCTCCAAGCCGTCGAGCGAACCGCGATTCCATGTCATCGACCTGATGAATGGCACCGTCGAGAGCCATCTCGTCGCCCACGGCCGCGGCTCGGATCCGGCCCACTCGGGCTTCCTCGAGCGATTCTCGAACGCGTTCGGCTCCTATGCGACGTCGAACGGCGCCTACACGACGGGCGATTATTACAACGGCAAGTACGGCCTCTCGATGAAGGTCAACGGTCTCGACTGGAGCAATAACAATGCCGAGGCCCGCGCGATCGTCATCCACAACGCCTGGTATGCCGAGCCGGAAATGATTTCGCAGCACGGCAAGCTCGGCCGCTCCGAGGGCTGCTTCGCGTTCAGCCGAGCCAGCCAATGGGACGTGATGAGGCGTCTCGCCGGCGGCCGGATGATCTACGCCGACAAGATCATGGCGTAGCTAGAGACCTTCTCAGGGGAAGGAGAGGCGAGGGCCCCGGAACGCGTTTCCGGGGCCTTCTCTTTTGGGCTAATGGCCGGCCTCATGGACCTTCAAAGCGTCTCGATCCCGGTCGGCGAGGAGAAGCTGACCGGGCTTTTCCTCCGGCCCGATAATGCGAGGGCGCTCTACCTCTTCGCGCACGGTGCGGGCACGAACATGGCTCACCCGAGCATGGCGAGCAACGCCGACGGGCTCGCAAAGCGGGGCATCGCGACCCTTCGCTACAATTTCCTCTACACGCAAAAGGGCGGAAAGCGGCCGGACCCGCCGAAGCTGGCGCATGCGGCGGTGCGTGCCGCAGCGAGGACGGCGGTCGAAATCGCACCGGACCTGCCTCTGTTCGCCGGTGGCCGGTCCTTCGGCGGCCGAATGACCTCGCAAGCGCAGTCCGAGGATCCGCTCCCAGCTGTCCGCGGCCTCGCCTTCCTCGGCTTCCCGCTCCATCCCGCCGGCAAACCCGGCACCGATCGCGCCGACCATCTCGAAGACGTGCGCGTGCCAATGCTGTTCGTGTCGGGAACGAAGGATGCGCTGGCCGAGCTTGAGCTGCTGAAACCAGTGGTGGCGGGTCTCGGGGAGCGGGCGACGCTCCACCTCGTCGACCAGGCGGACCATTCGTTCAAGGTCGCGGCGAAGAGCGGGCGGACCAACGCCGAAGCCGAGGCCGATGCGCTCGACGCAATGGCCGAATGGATCCTCAAACTAGAGTAGAAGCGCCCGCTCGATGTCCTTTGGTCGTCCAAATGAGCGCAACAAGTCCTTCAGCTCACCAACACACGGCACGTAGAAGTCGTACCCCTCGACCCTCCTTTCCTCGCGCGTCTCCAAGAGCACGGGCCGCCAGCCGTTCGCCGTATTCAGGCTGAATCCGCCCATCACTTCGATGGGCAAGGGCGGGTCGTACCAGGTGCCGAAAACCTCCGATCGAAACTGAGCGCTCGGTTTCGAATCGCGCGGCCGCCCGCCGACCCGCTTGAGGAGCTGCCCCGCGTCACGTGTCGACATCAGCAAATCAACGTCGCGCACGCTCGGCACGTCGGCGCCGTGGAGGGCGACCGCCGCGCTGCCGATGATCCACCAATCGTCCTCGGCGTCGGCAACAACGCCAACGAGCATCGCCAGGCTTTGCCTGAGCTCCGCCGATAAGGTCAGCGCGTCGCGACCTTGTCGACGGGCTTCGTTGCCGGTGTCGTGGGGGCCGTCGGGGCGTTGTTCAGAGCCGCAATGACCTTGCCGTCCTTCTTGTAGATGTCGGCATAGTCCTTGATCGACCCGTCCTGAAGCGCGGCCGACGACATGTAGACGATATAGACCGGAAGAGGCTTGGGGAAGTTCGCCTGGACCGTCTTCTGGCTGGCGACGGTCGCCTTGACCTTCTCGGCAGTCCAAACGACCGGGGGTGCTGCGGGAGCCGGCGTGGTGCCGTCGGCAGCCGCCGGCGCCGGAGCAGCCGGCTCCGGAACAGCGGGCGCGCCCTCGGACAACAGCCGCTCCGCGAGCAGCAGGATATGCTCGGTGCGGATGCAGCCGTGGCTGTAGGCGCGGGCCTTTGCGTCGAACAAGGTCTTTGCGGTGGTGTCGTGCAGATAGATGTTCTGCGGGTTGTACATCACGAACTTGATTTGCCCGAGCGCGTTGCGCGGCCCCGGCGGCTGCCGCCAGCGCTGGATCTTCCCGTCGGACCCCTTCAG
>DASSFK010000375.1:0-6577 GCA_035694565.1 Sphingomicrobium sp. | reverse complement strand
CCGGTATCTAAGTCCCGGTAAAGTCGACCTAAACCGCCACGGCTGCACCGTTGGCACGGCCGCAGCCAGCGGCGGCGTATACGGGGGGTGTCCGGCGCGCTCGGGGGAGCACGTTGGTCCGAGCTGGGAGGGGTTCCAAATGGCTACTGCACTTGTCGACCTGTACGGCGGGCAACCTGTACCGTTCGACCGCATCATTCTCGCCGAAGGCTATCGTCCTTGCGAGGACGAAGAATTCATGTGCGATCTTCACCGCGCCTACTTCCTTCACAAGCTGAAGGACTGGAAAGAAGACATCGTGGAGGAGTCGCGCGCAACCATGGCGCAGCTCCAGGTCGACTCGCTTCGCGAACCCGACATCGCCGACCGCGCCTCGAGCGAGACCGACTGGGGTATCGAACTCCGCACCCGCGACCGCCAGCGAAAGCTGATCGCCAAGATCGATTGCGCGATCCGCCGGCTCTACGAGGGCGAATACGGCTATTGCGAGGTGACCGGCGATCCGATTTCGCTTGCTCGTCTGGAAGCTCGTCCGATTGCGACGATGACTCTTGAGGCGCAGGAGAGCCACGAGCGGATCGAGAAAGTTTCGCGGGACGACTGAGGCATTGAGCCTGGGCGGCCTTTAGCCGGGTCGCCCCGCAAAAAAATACCGGCCTCTAATGAAAGTGGCCGGCCAATTCGTCCTTGAGCCTAAGTTTTTCCTTCTTGAGCTCGTGGAGTTTGATCATGTCGGGGAGCGGGCGGTGCTCTTCTTCGTCGATTTGAGCGGAGAGAGCCGCGTGTTTGGATGAGAGCTCCTCGACATGTGCCTTGTCCATCGGTGCCATTCCTTTCCTTGAATGCGTCTGAACAGCGTCTTGAGTAAAACACTTTTCTGACGATTTGTCTCGTATCGTAAACGTCTGTCTGGCCGACTGGAGTCGCGGCTCGTCGCGGCGGCAGGGCGACGACGGACGGGTTTTGCTGAGGTAGTTTCTAAGCCGATGGACGACGCAATCCGGGAACAGCTTGACGCCATGAAGGCCGAGCACCGACGCCTGGATGAGCAGATTACTGCCCTCTCCGCCGAGCCCGTTTCCGACCAGCTCGAAATTGCCCGCCTGAAGCGCCGCAAGCTGATGCTGAAAGACCGGATCCAGATGGTTCTCGATCACAACACACCGGATATCATCGCCTGATTCCTGTCCCGGATCGGGAAATTTCGGTCGGGAATCGCGACCCAACAGCGGTTTGAAGCGTTTTCAGCGCAAAGGAACAATGGCAGTGATTGCGTGATGGACGATTCGAGCAATCCGCAGCCTGAAGCACGGATCACGTCGAGGCTGATCGACAGCCTCTACACCGAAGCCATGCTTCTCGCCGACGAGGCGCGATCCTATTTCGACGATGCCGGCCGCGATGATCGCGGAACCCTGGAGCCTTTCATCAGGGTCGGATTCGCCTGCGAGTCGCTCAAGGTGACCACCCGGATCATGCACATCGTCGCCTGGCTGCTGACCCAGCGTGCGGTGGAAACGGGCGAGCTTCCTGGCCGCGAGGGACGCCGTCCCGAACGCCGCCTCGGCCACGCCGGCGACAGCGATCCGGACTTGGTCGCAAAGCTTCCTGCGGCCGCCCAGCGCCTGATCGAGGCGAGCGCCGAGCTTTACGCCCGAATCAAGCGGATCGACGAGGGCGTCGTTGCCGAGGAACCGGCGGCGAGCCCCGCGAGAGCACTGATGGGTCGCCTAGAGCGGGGCCTCGGTGGGAATCTCGCATAAGCGGCGCTAGTCTGCGCAGCGATGCGCAGCTTTACGTTCCATCCGGGACCCCGATTGATCGCCGGCGCCGGCAAATCGGAAGCGCTTGCCGACTTTTTGCCGGGAGGCCCGGTCTTGTTCGTCACCGACGGGCAGCTGGTGAGCCTCGGTATCACCGACGCAGCCCGGGTGGCGCTTCGGGAGAGCGGGCGCGAGGTCATTGTGTTCGATGCTGTCGAGGCCGATCCGTCACGGGCCACGTTGGAAGCAGCGACCGAGGCAGGCCGCTCGGCGGGAGTGAAGTCGGTCGTTGGCTTCGGCGGCGGAAGCCCGATGGATGTCGCCAAGCTCGCGGCCTACCTGCTCGGCTCGGATGACGATCTCGACACCATCTGGGGTGTCGATATTGCGAGAGGCCAGCGTCTTCCGCTCGTCCTCGTTCCGACGACGGCCGGCACGGGCTCCGAAGCAACGCCGATCTCCGTTATCACTTGCGAAGGTGGCGTGAAGCTTGCGGTGAATGCACGCCCACTCACCGCCGACTGGGCCGTGCTCGACCCACAGCTGACGATCGGCCTCCCGCGCGAAGGTACTGCCGCGACAGGCATTGATGCGATCGTGCATGCGGTTGAGGCCTATACGTCGGCGCGGCTCAAGAATCCGGTGTCCGACACTTTGGCCCGCGAAGCGCTGCGCCTTCTCACATCCAACTTGCTGACCGCCTGCACCGAGCCGGAGAATCTCGCCGCTCGCGAGGCGATGCTGTTCGGGGCTCACCTCGCCGGCCTCGCGTTCTCGAACGCGCCGGTCGCCGGCGTTCATGCCCTTGCCTATCCGCTCGGCGGACTTCATCACCTGCCGCACGGAGTGACCAATGCGTTGATGTTGCGTCACGTCCTTCAGCACAACGCTGAGGCCGCTCGCGAGCATTACGCCGAGCTCGCTCCGATCGTCGTTCCCGAATGTGAGGCGGAAGGCAGCCAGGCCCGCGTCGCATTGCTTATCGACCGCCTCGACCAGCTGGTGACCGACAGCGGTATCGCAACTCGCCTCCGCGACCACGGCATCGACCTCGCCGAGGCGCCAACTCTCGCCCGCGAGGCCATGAAACAAACTCGGCTGCTTGTGAACAATCCTTGCGAGATCACCGAGGCCGACGCGCTGCGGCTCTATGAGGCGGCCTGGTGAGCCGTAAGCCCCCGGCCACGCGGGCCGAGTTCAAAGTCTGGCGCGAGATGACAACACGGTGGGCGGATAACGACGCCTATGGGCACATCAACAATACGGTCTATTACGAGTGGTTCGATAGCGCCGTGAACGCCTGGATGGTCGAGCAAGGCATGCTCGACATTGAGAATGGTGACCCGATCGCGCTGGTCGTGGAGACTCAGTGCACCTACGTCGCTCCCCTCGCCTTCCCAGCAAAGGTGGAGATTGGGTTGGCGGTCGCCGAGCTCGGACGTTCCAGCATTCGCTACCGCATCGGAATTTTTGCGAAGAAGGCTGAGAGGGCCGCGGCGGAGGGCAAGTTCATCCACGTGGTCGTGGATCGCTCTACTCGTCGTCCGGTCGAGATCCCCACCGATTGGCGCGAGAAGCTCGAAGGGATCAGCTAGAGCAGATCTTCGCCTTCGCTGCCTGGTATTCCGCCGCCAGTTTCGCGACCAGTTCGCCTGCGGGCAGCACGGCATCGACTGCGCCGACGCCTTGCCCCGAGCCCCAGATGTCGCGCCAGGCCTTCGCTCCGGTTGCCGACTGGAAGTTCATTGTCTCCGCCCCCGGAGCCGGCAAATTGTCGGGGTCCAACCCCGCGGCAACGATCGACGAGCGCAGGTAATTGCCGTGAATGCCAGTAAACAGGTTCGAGTAGACGATGTCGGCAGCGCCGCTTTCCACGATCGCCAGCTTATACTCGTCACTCGCTCGTGCCTCGTGAGTCGCGATGAAGGCTGACCCGACATAAGCGAGATCGGCGCCTGCGGCCCGCGCTGCAAGCACGGCGTCGCCGGTCGCAATCGCCCCCGACAGCGCCAGCGGGCCGTCAAACCATCGACGAATCTCATGGATCAGCGCGAATGGCGACCATCGTCCGGCGTGGCCACCCGCTCCAGCAGCCACCGCGATCAGCCCATCCGCGCCTTTTTCTATCGCTTTTCGCGCGAACCGGTCATCGATGATGTCATGCAGCGTGATCCCACCCCAGCCATGAACCGCGTGATTGAGCTCCTCACGGGCCCCAAGCGAAGTGATGACGATCGGCACCTTCCACTTGGCGCAGACCTCCATGTCATGCTCGAATCTGTCGTTGGATCGATGAACGATCTGGTTGACCGCGAAGGGCGCTGACGGCGCATCCGGATGGTCGCGATCATGCTCGGCAAGCGCCTCGGTGATCTCATGCAACCATTCGTCGAGCTGCGAAGCGGGGCGCGCATTCAGCGAGGGAAAGCTGCCCACCACGCCCGCCTTGCACTGCGCAATGACCAGCTTCGGGTTGGAGACGATGAAGAGCGGCGCTCCAATGACGGGCAGCCGAAGGTTCAAAAGAATGGATGGAAGCATCAGACCCCGTGATAGGCGCGGTACCATTCGACGAACCGAGGTACGCCGTCATCGATGGTGGTGGTTGGCTGGAAACCGTGGTCGCGCTCGATCGCGCTGATGTCGGCGAAAGTGTCCTTCACGTCGCCGCCCTGCATCGGCTCCGGCGAGACTAGTGCCTTCTTGCCCGTGGCCCGCTCAAGAAGCTCGACGACGCGCATCAGGTCTTCGCTGCGATGATTGCCGATATTGTAGATGGAGTGCGGCGCGGTGGCTCCACCGGCCTTGGTCTGCCCGTCGTCGGCCGGCGGGCGGTCGAGGCACGAAAGGATGCCGGTGACGATATCGTCGATGTAGGTGAAGTCGCGGCGCATCTCGCCGTGGTTGAACAGCGGGAGCGGCTCGCCAGAGTAAAGTGCGTCGGTGAAGATCCACATCGCCATGTCTGGACGGCCCCAGGGACCATAGACGGTGAAGAAGCGAAGTCCCGTCGCCGGAAGCCTGCAGGTGCTCGAGTAGGATTCGCTCATCAGCTCGTTCGCCTTTTTGCTCGCGGCGTAGGGCGAAAGCGGGTGATCGACCCTGTCCTCGACCCGAAAAGGGAGCGATTTGTTGCTTCCATAAACCGAGGATGAGGACGCGTAGACGAAGTGGCTCGAGCCGCGAGCGCGAGCCAGCTCGAGCATGTTGCCATGACCAAGCAGGTTCGAGTTGAAAAAGGCGGTCGGATTCTTGAGGCTGTACCGGGCTCCGACCTGGGCTCCGAGGTGGACGATCCGGTCGAAGTCAGACGAGCGGCCGAGTTCATCCAGTGCCCCCCGGTTGCAGAAATCCAGCCGATCGAAACGGAAACGGTCGCCGAAATCCCTCGCCAGCGCGTCGAGACGCGCCTGCTTCAGGCTGGGGTCGTAATAGTCGTTGAGATTGTCGATCCCGAGGATCCGGTCGCCGCGTTCAAGGAGCGCACGGGCCGTCGCAGCCCCGATGAAACCAGCCACGCCCGTAACAAGGATCGTCATGTCCGAGGCTTAGCCGGAGGCGTCGCGGCATGACTACAGCTATTTCACGCAAGAAGGTCAGGCGGATCGGGCGCCCGTCGATATTCCCCGACGGCGCATAGCGGCGGCCCACGCCGCAACGACAGTCCTTGCGGTGGCAAGGCGCCGGCCCCACATCGCTGCAATGATCACGAAGGCCCAGTGGCGGAAATTCATCGACCATCCGGTGGTCGAATGGAGCCTGTTCGTCCTTGGCGTAGTGCTGATCATCATCGGGATCGTCACCGGACCGATTCCGGGTCCGGGAGGCATTTTCTTCGCTGCGCCGGGCCTGGCGCTGGTCCTGAAGACGAGCATCTGGGCCAAGCGGCGCTACGTGAAGTTCAAACGTTGGCAGCCAAAGGTGCTTGGAAAGCAGCTGGAGCCCGGCAGTTGGACCGACATGGCCCTGAGGCGTCGAAGCGCTCGCCGGCGCAAGGAAGTGCAGAAACGGCAGCGGTCCTCTGCGCTGGATCATCCCGGGGCGAATTGACTTTGCGGCATCCCTCCCTTATCGGCCCGCTGCAACAGCGGCTGCCGGAACGGCGGCCCTTTTCATTTAGATTTTGAGAGAATGAGCGATGAAGCGCACCTTCCAGCCGAGCAACCTCGTCCGCAAGCGTCGTCACGGCTTCCGCTCGCGGATGGCCACTGTCGGCGGACGCAAGGTACTGAACGCTCGCCGCGCCCGCGGCCGCAAGAAGCTCAGCGCCTAACAATCCTTCGGAAGCGCTCGGACTTTCTCGCTGCGAACGCCGGGAGGCGCGCGGCGACGTCGGGTTTCGTCCTTCTCGTCCGTGATCGCCAAGACGGCGATCCATCGAAGCGCGTCGGTTTCACCGTCACCAAGAGGATTGGGAACGCGGTGGTGCGCAATCGCATGAAGCGCCGCCTCCGCGAACTTGCTCGCGAAATCATTCCCTCAGCCGGACATTCCGGATCCGATCATGTGATAATTGGCCGCTCTGGCGGAATCGAGCGCGATTTCAGCGAGTTGCGTCAGGATCTGACGCGCGCCTTGAAGAAGACGCTGCCTTGATCGCGAGGCTGCTCATCCTGATCGCTCGCGGATGGCAGCTCGGGCCCTCCCGAATTCTTCCGCCGAGCTGCCGTTATCAGCCGAGCTGTTCGGCCTATGCGATCACCGCACTTCAACGCTATGGGGCTGCCCGCGGTGGATGGCTCGCTCTCAAGCGGATCATGCGCTGTCACCCCTGGGGCGGCCAAGGCCCCGACCCTGTACCCTGATCGAGGATC
>DASSFK010000374.1:0-6635 GCA_035694565.1 Sphingomicrobium sp. | reverse complement strand
CCGAATCCTCCCCGGCCTGCTCGAAAGTGAGGGAGGTCTCGACGGCTTCTTCGCCGCGCGCCTTGTCCGGACAGCAACTTAGCGCTTAATCGGACCCATGGGCCGCCCGATAATCTCGCCATCCATCCTTTCCGCCGACTTTGCCAAGCTCGGGGAGGACGTCCGCGCGATCGACGAGGCGGGCGCCGACTGGATCCACGTCGACGTCATGGATGGCCATTTCGTCCCAAACATCACCATTGGCCCGGCCGTTCTGAAGGCGCTTCGTCCCTATTCCGCCAAGCCATTCGACGTCCACTTGATGATCTCGCCGATCGATCCGTTCCTCGACGCCTTCGCCGAGGCCGGCGCAGACATCATCACCGTCCATCCCGAAGCCGGGCCGCACCTCCATCGAACGATCCAGCGGATCAAGGGCCTCGGCAAGAAGGCCGGCGTGTCGCTGAACCCGGCGACGCCCGCGAAACTGCTCGATTACGTTCTCGAAGAAATCGACCTCGTCCTGGTAATGAGCGTCAATCCGGGTTTCGGCGGCCAGAAGTTCATCACCAGCCAGCTCCGCAAGATCGAGGCAATCGCCAACCGCGTCTCCAAGGAGGGTCTCGACGTCCACGTCGAGGTCGACGGCGGGATCGACGCCGAAACGGCTCGCCAGGCCGTCGCTGCCGGAGCGACTGCGCTCGTCGCCGGAACGGCCGCTTTCCGCGGCGGACCCGGCTCCTATGCGGGCAACATCAAGGCGCTCAGGGGAGACGGATGAGCGCCGACAACGCGGCCCAGAATGCCGTCGTTCGAAAGCTTGCCAAGCGCCCCTTGCTGTCGCGTCTGTTCGCCTCGGGCCGGCAGCCGCTGAAGCTCGTCGCAGTTCCGCGCGACCACGTACAAGGCGACCGCCAGCGCGGCGAAGCATTGCTCGGCGGACGGTTCGTGCTGGGCAATGAGGTCATCGGCCTCAATGAACTCGATTTCGCCGCGCTGGGCGTCGGCAATCCCGCTGCAGATTCCCTCCAGGGGTTTTCATGGCTGCGCGACCTGTCGGCCGCGGCCTCCCGCGAGAAGGGCGCGCGGGTCGCCGAAGCGCTCGCGGGTCGATGGTTGCTCGCGCATGGTACCCGGGTCGACGACTCCTGGCGGCCGGATCTGTGGGGCGAGCGCATCCTCTACTGGATGGCCTACGCACCCTACATCCTGTCGAGCCGCGACAGCGGATATCGCTCGGCGCTTCTGAACACATTGGTGCGCGGGGCTCGCCACCTCGATGCCAATGCCGACAAGGCGTTGCCGGGACTCGACCGGATCACGGCTTGGGCAGGCCTGGTGGCCGCCGGGCTTCTGGTTCAAGGCGGTGTTCCTCGAGTCGCCCGGGGTGAATCCGGATTGGCTCGGGCGCTTTCAACCGCGCAGTTCGAGGATGGCGGGCTCATCAGCCGAACGCCCGTTCAGCAGGTGCTGCTCGTCGACCGCCTTGCTCTCCTCCGCGCAGCCTATTTCGCAGCAAAGCAGAGCCTTCCCGACGCCATCGAGGCAGCCGCTGCGGCGGCACTCGCGGCGCTTCATGGAGTCACCATGGGAGACGGCGCCCTCTCGAGCTGGCAGGGCGGAAACCCCGGCGATCCGGCCAAGCTTCATGCGCTCGTCGAAGGGTGCGGACTTCGCGCCCGTCCGCTTCGGCAAGCCCGAGGTTGGGGCTATCACCGAATGTCGGCTCTCGGGACGGTGATCGTCATTGACGCCGCTCCGCCTCCACCTCCGAAGATGGCCTCGGCGGGCTGCGCCTCGACGCTGGCGTTCGAAATGTCGGACGGCTCGCAACGGCTGGTGATCAACTGCGGCGGGCCGGGACTGCTTCCGACGGCCTTGTCGTCCGACCTCGCCGAGGGACTGCGGACCACCGCGGCCCACAGCACGCTCATCATCTCCGACACCAACTCGACGGCAATCCTTCCCGACGGATCGCTGGGCAAGGGCGTCGAGGACGTCAGCATCGAGCGCAGCGAGGACAATGACTGCAGCCGCCTCGAAGCCACCCACGATGGCTATGTCCGGGGCTTTGGCCTGATCCACAAGCGCAGCCTGATGCTCGGCAATGACGGCAAGGAAATCCGCGGCGCGGACCAGATGATCGCCAAGGGCCGCCGCAAGATTCGCGACGCTGCGCCTTACGCGATTCGCTTTCACCTGGCTCCCGGAGTCGAGCCGACGATCACCGCCGACGGGATGGGCGCAATCCTTCGCTCTCCCGGGGCTCCGCCCTGGAACTTCCGGGTTCGAGGAGCGAACCTGGGCGTTGAAGAAAGCCTGATGATCGACGGCCGCGGACAGATGGTCCCGACGACTCAGTTGGTGATTCAGGGCGAAGTCGCGGCTATCGGCGGCGAAGTTGCCTGGCAGTTCCGCCGATCGAGCTGAACCACATTTAAGGATTCATGATGACCGACCTCGTGCCCGTCAAAAGGGCGCTTATTTCGCTTTCCGACAAAAATGGCCTGGACCTCCTCGCTGAAGGTCTGGCCAAGCGTGGCGTCGAGCTGGTCTCGACCGGCGGAACTGCGGGAAAGCTGCGCGAGCTCGGAGCTCGGGTCCGCGATGTCTCGGACCTCACCGGCTTTCCGGAAATGATGGACGGCCGGGTGAAGACCCTCCATCCGAAGGTGCACGGCGGCCTCCTCGGCGTTCGCGACAATCCGGAACATGCTGCAGCAATGGAGGAGCATGCGATCGCACCAATCGATCTTGTCGTCGTGAACCTCTACCCGTTCGAAGCGACCGTCGAGCGCGGGGCGGGCCGCGACGAGATCATCGAGAATATCGATATCGGCGGCCCTTCGATGGTGCGATCGGCGGCGAAGAACCATGCCCATGTCGCCATCGTCACCGACCCCGCCGACTATGACGAACTGCTGGCCGAGCTGGATTCGAATGACGGCGCGACGTCATTCGAGTTCCGCAAGCGGCTGGCCGCCAAGGCCTATGCGCTGACGGCGGCCTATGACTCGACGATTTCCCAGTGGTTCGCTTTCGCTGACCAGCACGAGCGCTTCCCCAAGACCTGGACTCGAGCGAGCCGGCTGCTGATGCCGCTCCGCTACGGCGAGAACCCGCACCAGCAGGCCGCGCTCTATGAGCCGATCGGCGCCAACGCGCCCGGCATCGCCCAGGCGAAGCAGGTGCAGGGAAAGGAACTGAGCTACAATAATCTCAACGACGCAAACGCGGCGCTCGAGCTCGTCGCCGAGTTCCGCGATGATCGTCCGACGGTCGTGATCGTCAAGCACGCCAACCCCTGTGGAGTCGCCAGTGCGGAGACATTGCTAGACGCTTGGAATGCGGCGCTCGCCTGCGACAGCGTGTCGGCGTTCGGGGGAATCGTCGCGACCAACCGGGTCCTCGATGCCAGGACCGCGGAAGCGATCACGCAGATCTTCACCGAAGTCGTCGTCGCTCCCGACGCGGACGAGGACGCCAAGGCGATCTTCGCGAAGAAGAAGAACCTCCGCCTGCTCCTGACTGGCGGCCTTCCTGACCCGAAGCGGCCGGGCCAGACGATTGCCGTCATTGCCGGCGGACTCCTCGTTCAAGATCGCGACAATGGCTCGATCACTCGAGATCAGCTCAAAGTCGTGACGAAACGCCAACCGACCGAGGACGAAATTCGCGACTGCCTGTTCGCCTGGACCGTCGCCAAGCATGTGAAGTCCAATGCCATCGTCTACGCCAAGGATGGCGCCACCGCCGGCATCGGCGCCGGCCAGATGAACCGCCGCGACAGCGCCCGAATCGCTGCTTCCAAGGCCAAGGAAGCTGCCGAAACTTACGGCTGGTCCGAGCCGCGCACGGTCGGTTCGGCAGTGGCGTCGGACGCCTTCTTCCCGTTCGCCGACGGGCTGCTCGCGGCCGTGGAAGCGGGAGCGACCGCAGTGATCCAGCCGGGTGGATCCATCCGCGATGATGAAGTGATTGCTGCCGCCGATGAAGCCGGTCTCGCCATGGTCTTCACCTCGATGCGGCACTTCCGACACTAAGGCTCAGCGGACGACGTCCCCCGTCGTTCCTGGAGCGGGCATCTCCATTTCCTGGAGCTCGTCGATATCTTCCTTCTTCATCCGGAAGAGTTCGCGGTCCTCGGATTTGAAGCCTTTCGTCCACAGCACTGCTCCGAAGGCGACGAGGATCCCCGGGATTCCGAATAGGAGCTCGGCCCATTCGGGAAGGAAGGTCGCGAGCCAGCCGACGACCGTACCGGCGGCCGCCGCCCAGATCAAAGGCCAGCGCCAGCCGTTCACGCGGGCACCAAGGATGCCGTACAGAAGCCGCGACTTCGCGACGGCGGCAAAGCCGAGCGCCAGAAGCAGCGCTATGGCCGGCCCGGTCGCCTGGAACATCACCGGGAGCTGGAAAGCCCGCATGGCGAGGATCAGAGCGATCGCCAGGCCGGCCTCCAAGGCCAGCATGGCGATGCTGATGAGCATGTTGCGGTGCCGGGCGACGTAGATCAGCGCGGCCTCGCTGACGGCTGCCATTGCCGCCACGACTTCGGCCCCGAGCAGGAACGCAAGTGCCGCGGTGCCGGCGACAAAAGCCGGTCCAACGAGGCCCATGACCGCCTCGCCCGGTATGGCGAGCGCGAGCGCCACCCCCAATTGCTCGCCGATCACCCAGAAGCCAACCTGTCGCACCTGTTTCGCGACTGCCGCTTTGTCTCCCTCCTTCAAATTGCGGGCGATGACCGGGCCGAGGATCGGGTCGAAGCTCGTCTTCAGCTTGGCGGGTAGCGAGGCGACGTTCTGCGCGACATAGTAAATGCCGACCACCTTCGGCGAGAAGAACAGTCCGAGGACGGCGATGTCGATGCGCCGGGATCCCCATTCGACGGCGTCGGCGGCAGCGACCGGGATGTTTCGGCGAGCCATCTTCCACAGCGTTTTCGGATCTGGCCGCCATTCGCGAGCCATTCCGTAGCTCTTCAAGAACGGAACGATCGATGCACCTAGCGCCGCGACCATCGACAGGACGTAGGCAATGATCAGCCCGTCCCGAAGGGAAATCCACGACCAGATCAGCGCGGCAGCGCTGATTGTGATGGGCTCGACGATCGCTCTCGCCCGAACCGTCGACGTGACGTCGTTCCGGTAGGCCAAAGCAGCCAGCATGATGTCCGACCAGGCGAGCGCGATGATGGTGATCGGAAGCAGCCACTCGAGGCCGGTCAGTTCGCTGTTCGGGAACATGGCCTGCGGAAAGACCATCAAAATGGCCATTGCGATTGCGGAGCCGACCGCGGCGACGAGCAGTCCGTCCCACGCGACGCAGACATGCGGCTTGTCGGTATGCGCCAGCTGCTGCGCGAGCCCGCGTTTCAGACCCAGGGTCGCGAGCTGTGCCGCGAACTCGACGATCAGAATCGCATAGGCAAAGCGGCCAAGGGCGTCGGCGCCGTAGATGCGACCGGCGATGAACAGGAAGGGCAGGCGGGCAGCAAGCCTGACGCAGAAACCGAGGAAGTTGATCCGTCCGCCTCGGGCAAGCGCCGCAAGATCTGCGGGCGGTGAGGAGTCGGCGGGAGCAGCAATACTCAATGCGCGGCGCCCCAATGTTCGCCCCAACCAACTTCAACGTCGAGCGGTATATCGAGTTTCAGCGCAGGCTCAGCGGCCGTTTCCATGACTCGCCGAACGACCGCGGCCGCTTCTTCTTCGCGGCCGTCCGGCACTTCGAAAACGAGTTCGTCGTGCACCTGCAGGAGCATTCGGACGCCATCCAGGCCCGCTTCGGCAAGCGCATCGTCCATGCGTGCCATCGCCCGCTTGATGAGATCGGCGCTGGTGCCCTGGATCGGAGCGTTGATCGCCGCGCGCTCGGCACCGCCGCGGATCGAGGGATTGGGCGAGCGGATGTTCGGGTAGAAGTGCGTCTTCCGGCCGAAGAGGGTCTTCGTGTAGCCGTGTTGTCGAACGAAATTCAAAGTGTCGTCCATGTAGGCGCGGATGCCGGGGAAACGCTCGAAATAACGGGCAATGATTGCCGAGCCTTCTTCCTTGGACACTCCCATTCGCGACGCGAGGCCCCAGGCCGAGACTCCGTAGAGGATGGCGAAATTGACCGTCTTCGCCTTGCCGCGGGTGTCGCGGTCGACGGTGCCGAACAGCTCTTCAGCCGTGATGTTGTGGATGTCGTCGCGGTTTCGGAACGCTTCCTTGAGCTGCGGGACGTCGGCCATGTGCGCGGCGATGCGCAGCTCGATCTGGCTATAATCCGCGCTCATCAAGACGTGGCCCGGTTCGGCGACGAAGGCGTCACGGATCTTCCGGCCAAGCTCGGTGCGGATCGGGATGTTCTGAAGGTTCGGGTCGTTGGACGACAGCCGCCCTGTCTGCGCCCCCGTCAGGCTGAAGCTGGTGTGCACACGCCCGGTTTCCGGATTGATCACCGCTTGCAGAGCATCCGTATAGGTCGATCGCAATTTTGTAAGCTGGCGCCAGTCGAGCACCAGTCGCGCGACATCGACGCCCTCGCTGGCGAGGCGTTCGAGCTCGTTCACGTCGGTCGAATAGTGACCGCTCTTGCCCTTGCGGCCCCCCTTCAATCCGAGGCGCCCGTAGAGCACGTCTCCAAGCTGCTGCGGGGAGCCGATCGTG
>DASSFK010000373.1:0-2725 GCA_035694565.1 Sphingomicrobium sp. | reverse complement strand
CGACTTTCCCGACGGATCGCAGAGCGGTCCCCCGGGACGGACTCAGAATTTCGGGCAGGACGTTGCGAACTTCGGCGCGGATCCGCGCGAGTTCAATCCGGGCGACGAAGGCGCCTGCAACGCTCACCTCTCCCCGATCCGTGAACCGGGCAATCCGCACCACTGAACTTAAAAAGGACGGGATTCCCGAGCTTGGCGGGAATCCCGTTCCCTCAGAGCGCGTTCGACGCGTTGGTAAAGGTCGAATCCAGTTTCGTTCCGACGCTTCGAAGGGCGCCGATCGCGGCAACTGCGATGAGGGCGGCGATCAGGCCATATTCGATGGCCGTCGCGCCCTGAGGATCGTTTAGGAGCTTGACGAAACGCTTGACCATGACTGCCTCCATGCTGGCTGCCGGCCGTTGTCCGGGTCCAATCTTTCGAAAATCCTAATGGAGCGATGAACCGTGGTTGGCGGATTCCTCCGCCTGAAGCTAATCGGGAGCCATGCCCGCGACCCCCGCCTGGCCGCCAAAGAGCCTTCCGCGCCTGTTCGTTCGAGCGCCATTGGGCGAGGGCGTCCTCGTCGAGCTCGATGCGGGCCAGGCCAATTACCTCGGCAACGTCATGCGCCTTGGCGAGGGCGCCGAGCTTTTAACCTTCGACGGCCAGTCCGGCGAATGGCTCGCAAGGATCGCTCAGGCGGGCAAGAAGCGAATGACGCTCGCCGTCGAACGCCTGACCCGCGAGCCGGAGACCATCCCCGACGTCTGGCTCGCGTTCGCGCCCGTGAAGCGCAATCCAACCGACTGGCTGGTCGAAAAGGCCACGGAGCTGGGTGTCGCGAAGCTCGTCCCGGTGATGACCAGGAGGACGATCGCGGAGAGGGTGAAGCTCGAGCGGCTGAAGGCGATCGCGATCGAGGCCGCGGAGCAGTGCGGCCGCTCGGTCCTCCCCGCGATCGAAGCGCCGATCTCGCTTGCCGATTTTCTCTCTTCGAATGATCGAACGCTTTATTTCGCGGACGAGGGCGGGGGCGAGCCCGCGGCCTCGGCGTTCAGGCGAGGACCCTCGACGATCCTCACCGGGCCCGAGGGCGGCTTCACCGACGACGAGCGCTCGGCGATCCGGGCCGCTTCGAACGCCGTCGCGGTCTCGCTGGGTCCCCGGATCCTGCGGGCGGAGACCGCCGCGCTTGCGGCGCTCGCCTCGTACATGGCGATCGCGGGCGACTGGCGCTGACTTATGAAATCATAAATCGGAAGTGCTGGCGCGGCGTTTAACCGCCCGCTAATCGCGCCCTCGAATGACCCAACGCACCGACGATACTCCCGAAACCTACCGGCTGGTCGAGAGCCGGGACGATCTGCTTTCCGTCTTCGCGGGCGGCGAGAAGCCCGCCGAGCGATGGCGCATCGGCACCGAGCACGAGAAATTCGTGTACCGAGTCGATGATTTTCGAGCGCCGAGCTATGACGAGCCCGGCGGAATCCGCGATCTCCTTGGCGGCCTGACCGAGTTCGGCTGGCAGCCGGTCGTCGAGAACGGCAATGTCATTGCCCTCTCCGGCAACGACGGGACGATCAGCCTCGAGCCGGCCGGCCAGTTCGAGCTGTCGGGAGCCGCGCTCGAAAACCTGCATCAGACCTGCGCCGAGGCCGGGCGCCACCTCAGCCAGTGCAAGGCGGTCGGCGAGAAGCTCGGAGTCGGCTTTCTCGGCGTCGGAATGTGGCCGGACAAGAAGCGTTCCGACCTGCCGGTCATGCCCAAGGGCCGGTACCGGATCATGCTCGATTACATGCCCCGGGTCGGAAATCTCGGGCTCGACATGATGCTTCGGACCTGTACCATTCAGGTTAATCTCGATTACAGTTCAGAAGCCGATATGGTGAAGAAATTCCGCGTCGGACTGGCCCTCCAGCCGGTCGCGACCGCGCTCTTCGCCAATTCCCCGCTGACCGAGGGCAAGCCCAACGGCTATCGAAGCTTCCGAAGCCACATCTGGGAGGATACGGACGCCGACCGCACCGGAATGCTGCCGTTCGTCTTCGAGGACGGCTTCGGGTACGAGCGCTACCTCGACTATGCGCTCGATGTGCCGATGTACTTCGTCTACCGCGACGGCCGGTACATCGACGTCGCCGGCGAGAGCTTCCGCGCCTTCCTCGACGGCAATTTGCCCCAGCTTCCCGGCGAGAAGCCGCGATTGTCCGACTTCGTCGACCATCTCTCGACCATCTTTCCGGAAGTCCGCCTCAAGAGCTTCCTCGAGATGCGCGGCGCGGACGGCGGCCGCTGGGGCCGAATCTGCGCCCTGCCTGCCCTGTGGGTCGGCCTGCTCTACGATGCCCAGGCGCTCGATGCCGCCTGGGACCTCGTCAAGCACTGGAACATCGACGAGCGGTCGCAGGTTCGGCACGACGTGCCCAGACTGGCCCTGAAGACTCCGGTTCCCGGCGGCGGGACGGTCCACGACCTCTCCCGCCAGGTGCTCGACATCGCCTCCGAGGGCCTCAGCCGGCGAGCCCGGCTCAATTCCGCCGGCGACAGTGAAGGCGGCTTCCTCGATCCCTTGCACGAAGTCGTCGCAACCGGCGTGACGCCCGCCGACCGTCTTCTCGACAAATATGAGAACGAGTGGAATGGCGACGTCACGCGAATCTACGAGGAGTTCAGCTTCTGATGGACATGCAGACCACCCAGCGCCGGACCCTCTATCCGGAGATCGAACCCTACGAGACCGGAA
>DASSFK010000372.1:0-7613 GCA_035694565.1 Sphingomicrobium sp. | reverse complement strand
CAGGGACTTGGTTCGCGTCGACGCCAATGACCCAATCGCCGAGCCGGTTCAACCTGCGGCCGCGATAGGCTCCTCGGCGCCCGGCTCGGGAATTCCGAGGCCGGCGATCATCTCGCGAAGCTCCTGCCTGGCGGTGATATGGCCGATACCGACCTCGTTGATGTGCTGGATGTCGAGCAGGGTCAGGCCCTTCGGGAACAGCTCGCGATAGATGACGCGCTCGCCGAGGCCCGGGATTACTCGGAACCCGACCCGGCGGGCCAGCTCGTCGAGCGCGGCGCCGACGCGCTTGAGGTTGTGGCTTTCGATGTGCTGCAGGCGATTGCGGAGCACGACCCAGTCGACGCTCTTGCCGGTGTTTTTCGCGCGCTGAGTGCGGCTGTTCCAGATCAGCTCCGCGTAGAAGCTCGGGCGCGTGATCTTGTAATTCTCCGGGTGTACCTGGCCGATGAGGTCAAGATCGACGAAACTGTCGTTCATTGGGGTGACGAGCGTGTCGGCTTTCAAGATTGCAGCTCGGGCGATCGGGTCGTCACGGCCCGGAGTGTCGATGACGATGACGTCGGCATCCTCGCTGAGCGCTCGGACGACATTCTCGAGCCCTTCATGGGTCTGCTCTTCCAGGACCTTGTAGCGCGCTTGGGGAAGCTCGACGTTGAGCCGGCGCATGGTCGCGTCGCGGTTCTCGAGATAGCGGGTCATGGTGCGCTGGCGGCTGTCGAGATCGAGCGCACCGACGTTGTGCCCCATGGAAGCGAGGGCGATCGCGGTATGGACCGCCGTGGTCGACTTTCCGGTTCCGCCCTTTTCGTTGGCGAAGACAATGAAATGTGGCTGGGCCATCTCCACCCCCCTTGCACTTTTCCCACGCGGCTCCAAGAACCGCGCCCCGGTTAACGGTTTACCGAAGGGGCTGAATCCTTGCAAATAATCCGTGAGGTCCCCCAACTTCCGTCTGCGCTCATCGCCTTGAGGGCGGGGGGGAAGAGCCTTGCCCTCGTTCCGACCATGGGAGCGCTTCACGAAGGGCACATGGCCTTGATCCACGAAGCGAAGCGCCGCACCGACCGCGTCGCCGCCACGATCTTCGTCAATCCCCTGCAGTTTGCGGCAAACGAGGATCTTGATCGCTATCCGCGGCAGGAAGAGCAGGACGCAGCGATGCTGGAGGAAGCGGGCTGCGACCTTCTCTGGGTTCCGCAGGCGGGCGAGATGTATCCAGCGGGCTTTGCGACCAATGTCAGCGTCAAGGGCGTCAGCGACCGCTGGGAAGGGGAGGCGCGTCCCGGCCATTTTGACGGGGTCGCGACGGTCGTTGCCAAACTCCTCTGCTCCGTGCGGCCCGACCTCGCTTTGTTCGGAGAGAAGGATTTCCAGCAGCTGGCAGTCATCCGGCGAATGACTCAGGATCTCCAGCTTGGCGTCGAGATCCTCGGAGTGCCAACGGTTCGTGACGAGGATGGTCTGGCCCTGTCGTCACGCAATGCCTACCTCTCTGTCGAAGAGCGACGCAACGCGGTCGAGCTTCCGCGGGCTCTGAACGACGCCGCGAACCAGATCGTTTCAGGGATGCCGGTCGCCCAAGTGCTAAGCGATACGAAGGCGCGCATGAGCAAAGCGGGCTTCTCACGGATCGATTATGTCGCTCTCGTCAACGCGCTCACGCTGGAACCGCTGGACAAGGCCGAGGGATCGATGCGTCTGCTCGCGGCGGCGACAATCGGCCGCACCCGCCTCATCGACAACATCGCCCTCGAGGTGTGACTTTGGCGTCACGACGCCGTTAACTATTTATTTTCCATCCCGGCCCGAAGTTCGCTTCGTACCAGGGGGAGAGATTAAGTGGGTGCCATTAGCCAGAAGAGCGCGGAATTCCTGATCCGCAGCCGCCTTGCGGACGCAGAGCGCGGCAATGTCGATGCCTTGTTCGAGCTTGGAGTGACCTATTCGACCGGCCGCGGGGGCGTTGCGGTCGATCTCATCGAAGCGCACAAATGGTTCAATCTCGCCGCTCTAAACGGTTGCACTCGCGGGCAGCAGTGCCGCGCCGAGATCGCGATCGAGATGACGGCTCGTGAAATCGCCGAGGCGCAAAGACAGGCACGCGCCTGGCTCGGATCGCACCAGCGCTACGCCGCCTGAAGTTGCTATTGCTGCGGCTGCGGCTGCGGCTGCGGCTCCGGCATCCAGGGCTGCAGCTGCTGAGGCGGCTGCTTCAAGACGGTGACGACGCGACTGTTCTGTAGCCAGGTCGCGTCGTGGACCCCATCGCTGGTCGGGCGCTCCCGGCCCCAGCTGACAATCTGGAGCTGCTCGGGCGGAACGCCTGAAGCGATCAGATAATTTCGAACCGATGCGGCGCGCCGCTCACCGAGCGCAAGCGCATAGTCGCGGGTCTGGCGGACGTCGGCGTGACCCTCGATGCTCGCATTCACGTAAGGGTGCTGGATCAGCCACTGGGCCTGAGCGGTCAGTGTCGCCTGCGACTGCGGGGTCAGCACGTAACTGTCGCGACCGAAGCGCACCGTGTCCGACCCTGCCTTCACCCTGAGGTCCTGCTCGAGCACCGGTATCGCGAGGACCGGGCCAGGCGGGTAGGTCCCCGGTCCTTGCGGATAGCCAGGCGGCGGATAGCCGGGCGCTGGAGGCGGCGGATAGGGATAGGGCTGATAGCCCTGCGCTGACGCCGAGCATGCGAACAGCGCCGATGCCAAAATCAAAGCGCGAGCAATCATTCGACGACTCCCGACCAGCTCGGGTCTGCGGCCGGTTGCGGCGTTGCGACGGCCTTGGGTTCGCCGCCTCCTATGGAAACCATCTGGAGCGAACCGGTGCCAGTGCCTTGCTTTGTCCGCTGGAACATCACCCACTCGCTGTCCGGCGACCAGCTCGGCGCTTCGTCCTGCCAGCCGCTGGTCAGCATTTTCTCGTCACCACCGGCCGGGCTCATGACCCCGATGGCAATGTTCGCACCCGTCCAGCGCGCAAAGGCGATGCGGTCTCCGTCAGGACTCCATACCGGCGAGGAATTCGATCCTCCGCCGAAGCTTATCCGGTGCTGGATCGAGCCGTCCGAGTTCATGACGTAAATCTGCTGCGTACCCGAACGGTCGCTCTCGAAAGCGATCTGCCTGCCATCCGGCGAGAAGCTCGGCGAGGTGTCGATTCCCGGCGCGGTCGTCAGCCGCCGCGGAAAGCCGCCATTCGAATCGACGACGTAGATGTCAGTGTTGCCGTCGACCGCCATCGAGAATGCGATCGAGCGGCCGTCTGGCGAGAAGCGCGGAGCGAAGCTCATCGAGGTTGACTGCAGGAGCTGGCGGTCGTTGCTTCCGTCCGCATCCATGATCCGCAGGTTGGGCATTCCGCCCGCGAAGCTCATGTAGACGACATGTTCTCCGTCCGGCGATAGGCGCGGGCTGGTGACCGTCACCCCGCCCTGCGTCAGATAATTGTGGTCCGTCCCGTCCCAATTCATGATCGCGATGCGCTTCACCGGCTGGGTACGGGTGCCGGTAGCGGCAACATAGGTGATGCGGCTGTCGAACAGGCCCGGCCGCTTGGTGACCGCGGTGTAGAACGCGCCAGCGCAGCGATGGGCGGCGCGCTTCCAGTCGTTTGCATCGACGGCGAAACCCTTTCGGGTCATCTCGCGCCGCGTCTTCAGGTCGTAGAGGTAGCAGACGACGTTGATTCGCCCGTCGTCGCGGGCCTGGACGTAGCCGGTCACCAGGGCGCCGGCGCCGATGCCCGCCCAGTTCGGATAGAGCGGGGCGCCCGCCTCGGTCGGAGTGTAATGCCGCAGACCGTCTGGACCCGTCGGATAGATCGCCCGCGTGGTGCGCAGGTCGGATACGATCTGCTGGGCGATCTGGATGCCGATGACACCGGTTTCGCCGCCATCCGTCTTGACGTTCTTCGGCGTCGGAAACTGCGGGACCGCGAGCACGATCTGCGATTGACCGGACTGCGCCTGTGCGGACGTCGCCAGGGCAGCGGAGAAAGTCAGGGTAAGGAAACTGGACTTGAAACGCATCACTTCCCGGTCGTTATTCTGTTGAACCGCTCGACCCAGTCCCTGGGCTGACGCTGCGGCCTGCCATCGCGGTCCAGGTAGGCGGCTGTCACCCTGGCGTCGGTCAGTTGTTCCGTTCCGCGGATGACCCGCTGATGAATGTCGACGGAGGCCGCTCGAACGGCCTCCACCGTGCTCACAACGATCAGATCGTCGCCAAGTCGCGCCGGCCGGAGATATTTGATGGCGACCTGAGAAACATAATAGGCGCTTCCCTCGCCACGCAGCGCTTGGCCCTGGTCTATTCCGACGGCGCGGATCATGTCCGAGCGCGCCCGCTCCATGAACTTGAGATAGTTGGCGTAGTAGACGACGCCGGCGGTATCGGTGTCCTCGAAATAGACCGTCAGAGCAAAGCGGTGCTCCGGTCCGATGAACCCGCCGCGATAGGGGGTGTCGAGGTCGGGGCCGCTCATCGAATTCCGCTTACCGGCGAGATTCGCCGCTCGCAAATCGCCCGCTTGACTCTCGTGTAACCCCAAGGTTACATGTAACGCATAGGTTACTTACACAAGGGGTTCAAACGTGGCCGAACAGACCATTGCCCAGCAAGCCGAGCGGTTGAGCCAGAAGAGGTCGAGGATGCTTTTCGTGCTCGCGGTCATCTTCCTATCGCAGCAGGCGACGTATTTTTCGGGACGGCACGATCTGGCGAGCCCCGCCGGCCAGGTGAAGATCGCCGCCTGGCTCGTCCTGTCGATCGTCCTTCTCCTGATGCTCGCAACGGGTGGCGGCTGGTTCCGATCGGCCGAGGTTCGGGCGCTGCTCAACGACGAGACCACTCGTGAGCATCGCCGGGCGGGCTTTGTCAGCGGCTTCTGGGCCGCCTGCTTCGCTGCAATCACTATCTATGCCCTCGACCTGTTCGAACCGGTCTCGGGCCGCGACACGGTCCACATCATCCTGACCGTCGCGATCGCGGCCGCGATGCTGACCTTCGGCAGGCTGGAGCGTCGAGCGCATCGGGATGCCTGAGAGGCTCGCCAACGGGCTGAAGGAAAAGCGGACGGAACTAGGCCTCACCCAGGCCGAGCTCGCCGAGCGCGTCGGAGTCACCCGCAAGACCGTAAACACCGTCGAGAACGGGGTCTTCACCCCCTCGGCACTGCTCGCGATCAAGCTTGCGCAGGCGCTCAGCGTGCCTGTTGAGACACTGTTCTGGATCGAGCGCTGAGCTCGCCGACCTGGCGGATCATGTCGCCCTGCGCCTCGGCCACGTCGGCGAGGTGCATTCCCCATCCGGGTATGAACATGCCGAGGATCCCGACTTCCCCATAGACCCGGTCAGTACGCTTGTCGTTCGGGTCCGCGTTGGTGCGGACGGAGAGATAACCGAGCTGGCCGTCATTGACGCAGCGGGCCGAAACCAGCCCTTCGGTGCGCACGAACTGCGTCGGTGGAGCGCCCTCCGTCGACCAGCTGATCGGGCCGCCCGGCACGGGCTGTCCGAACCTCGTGTTCCAATAGCTGTCGAGCGGCTGCCACGCCGTCGACCCCGGCTTCGCAGGATTGGTGCAGGCGACCGTCATTCCAGGTCCGGGAGCATTGCCGAAGATCGCCCCGGCGGGGGGGACGTTCTTCTCGCGGAAGCTGACCCAGGTCATCACGCAGCCGGTCTCGGTCGGTGCGCCACATACCGGAGTCGATTTCAACGTCCCTCCGACGCGTTTGCCCTGCGGGACGTAGAGGTTGAACCCGGGCAGGATGGCGAGGCGCATCTGCTTTGCTATTCGTTTGCCTTCGATCTCATGCTGGATGAGCAGCTGAAGCATCAGCGAGCCCTGGCTATGTCCAACCAGAACGAACGGTCGGCCCTGATTATATTTGGCGAGGTAGGTCCGCCAGGCGTTGACGACGTCGGCATAGGCGAGGGCCGCGGGCTGGTGACCGTCGGCGCCGGTCGCGGCTGCCGCGACTGCGCCCAGTGTCATCTGCCGGTAGATGGGTGCAAATGTGCGGCAGACCCCGGCGAAGCGAGCGAATTGAACGAGGGTGGCGCCGCGCTCGCTATTGTCGACGTTGAGGTCGCTGTTGAGGCCCTGGTCGTTCGAAACCGTCGGGTAGACGTAGAAGCAATCGAGCGGGGTATCCCTCGCGATCTCGCTGCGCCCGACCGAACCGAAGCCGTTCGGGTTGAGCGCAGTCGTTGGAAGCGGGGTCGAGCAGATGTCGGATCGACCGGGGAGGCAGAGCCAGCTGCTTTCCTTCGAATAGTCGACGGGAGCTGGAGCAGCGGGCTCGGCCGAAGCGGGGGCAGCCGCTGCCAGCGCGGCGACAATCAGCAATAAGGCGCGAATCACTTGGAGGCAGCTCCCGGATCGAACAGGCCGGCCTGGGCGCCGGCGGGTGGGTTGAGGCCGAGGTGCGTGTAGCCGCGGCCGTTGAGACAGCGTCCGCGCGCGGTGCGGGCAATAAGGCCGAGCTGAATGAGATAGGGCTCGATCACGTCCTCGATCGTATCGCGCGGTTCACTGAGACCTGCGGCAAGTGTTTCCACCCCGACCGGACCGCCGCCGTAGAGGTCGGCGATCATCATCAGGTAGCGTCGGTCCATCGCATCGAGACCGAGCGCGTCGATCTCGAGCCGCGAGAGCGCCTTGTCGGCGACCCCGGAGTCGATCGATTCCGCTCCCACGGCATGGGCAAAATCGCGGACTCGGCGAAGCAGCCGCCCGGCGATCCGCGGCGTTCCCCGCGACCGGCGGGCGACTTCGCGTGAGCCGTCCTCGGAAATCCCGACGCCGAGCAGCCTCGAGGCACGGCGGATGACCTGCTCAAGCTCTTCCACCGTGTAGAAGTTCAGCCGGACCGGAATCCCGAAGCGGTCCCGCAACGGTGTCGTGAGCAGGCCCTGCCGAGTCGTCGCGCCGATCAAGGTGAAGCGCGGAAGGTCGATCCGCACGGAACGCGCCGAGGGACCTTCACCGATCATCAGATCGAGCGCCCGGTCCTCCATCGCCGGATAAAGCACTTCCTCAACCGCTGGATTGAGGCGGTGGATCTCGTCGATGAACAGGACGTCACCGTCCTCGAGGTTCGTCAGCAGCGCCGCGAGGTCGCCGGACTTGGCGATGACCGGGCCGGACGTAGCCCGGAAGCCGACTCCCATCTCTCGGGCGAGAATGCCCGCGAGCGTCGTCTTGCCGAGTCCGGGCGGACCGTGAAGCAGCACGTGATCGAGCGCCTCGCCCCGGCTCTTTGCGGCATTGACGAAGACCCGCAGATTCTCGCGGGCGGCCTGTTGCCCGATGAACTCGTCGAGGCTCTTCGGGCGAAGTGCGGCGTCCGCATCCTCGCTGGTGCGCTCCGGCGTCGTGATTCGGGCTGGATCGGTCGCCATCTCTTCAATTTGATTCGCAGATGGACGGGCCGCCGACAAGGCGCTTACTGTTGCTCGCGACTTGGCTTGGCGGGGGCGATATGCGGGTTGATCGACGAACTGTGATCGCAACGGGTGCGGCCGCTCTCGTCGCCGGGCCGGCATTTGCTCAGAAGCGCTCGGCGAGCGGCTGGTACGATCGGGCGATCATCATCGATG
>DASSFK010000371.1:0-6313 GCA_035694565.1 Sphingomicrobium sp. | reverse complement strand
GCTCTTTGTCATCGGACCTGACGGAGGCACCGAACTCGTCAATTACCGTGCGTACGGCAATGTGCTGATTGTCGATCGGATGTTCGCGGCCGCCGAACTCCGACTCGGAGGGGAGAAACAGGAGAAGGTGCGGATCGTTCGGAGCGACGGGAGATCCATGTGAGCGATACCGACCAGGCAAATGGCAAACGTCACGATGTTCCTTCACCGCAGCAGTCGGCTGAGATCGCAGAATCCCTGAGGCTGCGGCCGGAGCGGCCGCAAATCACGCGCCTCTCGCGCAAGGTACTCCTAAGCGGCAGCGCTTTGGCTCTCGCCGTCATTTGCGGGGCGGTGTTGTGGTCTCTGCAGAACAAATCAAAGCGGGTTTCCGCTCCAAATGAGCTCTACTCGACTGATCACAACAACATCGCGGACGAGCTCTCTGCGCTGCCCAAGGATTATGCTGGAATTCCGCGAGACGTGCCTCGACTAGGAGCCCCCTTGCCCGGCGATCTCGGCCGTCCAATCGTTGCAGCACAGATCTCATCGCAGCCCGGTCCGCTGGCCATCGATGCCGAACACCAACGCGTTAATCAGGAAAACGAGGCAGCGCGCACTAGCAAAGTATTTGCCAGTACCAGCGTTCGGCCAGCGCCCGCTACGGCATCAGCGGCCGAGACGCCTTCAAACGTGACAATGTCCTCCGACGAGGCATTTGCCCAGAATGGGCAGGACCGAAAGCTCGCGTTCGTAAATGTACCTGTCGATCGGAAAACAACGAGCCCCGATCGCCTTGTAAGACCAGCATCGCCTTTTGTTGTCCAGGCTGGAACGGTCATTCCGGCAGCTCTTATCACTGGAATCCGGTCCGATTTGCCGGGGCAAATCACTGCGCAGGTGACAGAAAGTGTATACGACTCGCCGACCGGACGAGCCCGGCTGATCCCACAGGGAGCACGATTGATAGGCACCTACGACAGCCAGGTTGCGTTCGGGCAGTCACGCGTGCTGCTGGTCTGGACGCGGCTCATCATGCCGAATGGGCGCTCGATCGTACTGGAGCGACAACCGGGCGCCGATACCGGCGGATATGCCGGGCTTTACGATGAGGTCGACAACCATTGGAAAGAGTTGCTCGGAGCAGCGGCGCTGTCCACGCTACTCGCCGTCGGTACGGAGGTGAATTCGGGGACGGACGCTAACGGTACGAATGGTGGCCTCCTTCAGGCGCTGCGGCGCGGAGCAGGCGATTCCTTCAATCAGACCGGCCAACAGTTGGTCCGGCGCAATCTCAACGTCCAGCCAACCTTGACAATTCGCCCGGGGTTTCCGGTGAGAGTGATTGTCAATCGCGACCTGGTGCTTGAGACTTACAAGGGGTAGGGCGATGGCTAAGCTCAAGCTCGGAGCATTCGAGGATACCAAGCCAGTCAAGCTCTCATTCGAACTGCCGGCAGGCATACATCGTGATCTGGTAGCTTACGCCGAGGTCCTAGCCCGCCAAACCGGACAGACCGTCAGCGATCCCTCCAAGTTGATCGCTCCGATGCTGGCACGGTTCATGGCAACAGATCGAGCTTTTGCAAAGGCCCGCCGCGCGCGTCAATTTCCCAAGCAGGGTGATGGGTAGCGCTCGGACAGTAACTTAAGGAAGGTTACCAGGGCGGGGTTTTCGTTATCCTTTTGCCAATAAGCTGAATAGCTCAATATGCTCGGTCCACTGCCGTCACGCAGTTCCCTGTATGCGAGACCTGAAAGAGTGGCGCCTGTGTCCGATTCCAGAACAAGGCTGATGCCGACTTTCATTGTCACTAGGCTCTTTACAGTGCCGCGACTAATATCGTGACGTTCAATCTTCGGTCGATCATCGGGTGAAACAAGTTTTGAGACCAACAGATCCTCAACTTCGCGCCCCGGATCGTAGTAACTTAAGATTACCGTCTCGTCCCGCAAGTCAGTCCAATAAACGACTTCACGCTGCGCAAGAGGATGTTCCGCAGGCAAGACGACCAACACGCGCTCATTCCAAAGCGACTTTCTGCTGGTGTTTTGAGATAGCGTCCCTCCGGTTAGAATCAGAACGTCCAGCACTCCATTACGAAGTGCCGTCATAAGGTGCGCGCGCCGACGTTCCACAGTCGCGAGCTCGATTTGAGGAAATTTCTGAAGAAGATCCAGCAACGATGCTCTCAGATTGCCCGCCGCGAGTGATGTACAGAAACCAATCGCGAGTCGGCCAGCTTCACCGCGGCCGCTCGCCCGTGTAGTGGCAGCAAGCGCATCCAACTGCTCGACTATCGAGCGGGCTACCCTCAAAAAGTAGCGGCCGGCCGGCGTCTCGCGCACTCCTCCACTTGATCGCTCAAATATATTGGCTCCAAAACTGTATTCGAGTAGCTGAATTGACCGACTAAGGGTCGATTGCTTGATGGACAGCACTTCGGCGGCTTGCCGGAAGCTGCCGCAATCTGCCGCCGTGATAGCGTGTTGAAGTTGATCCAAATTTACGCCAAGAGGCCGTCCTCCCTTTAACAGCCTGCGAAAGCTGGGACGCTCCATGATAGCCGCACCATCTAAATGAACGAAGCGTCGGTTGTACAGATAAATAAGACGATTCTTGGTTGCAAATTAGTTGGTGATAAGTCGGCATGGTTGATAAACAATCTGAGCGTTCGATCATGTCTATTGATCAATGAGTGGAATAATTCGGAGCTACTCGCAGCTATCCGGATTTGTCCAAAACTGCGCTCTAACTCGCTGAAGTTAAAAATAAACCCCGTCGATAGCTATCGTCGACTATCGGTGGGCCGTGTTCGCCTGTGTCGGACTGGCTGACGGCACCCTCATCCTTATTCCCAACCTGTTTTGATCGATACCGTCAGCTCAAGTCATCGTGTTCTTGGCGATCTGACCGTTGAAGACAATCTCCGCGGTAGCCTGCCCCCGTAGCTCGGGCGGGCCTCTTCTCCTTGAAGCTGACCGCAACATTCCAGAATGCCAATTTGTCCTTTCCGCTCGATGGAGCCGGACCGCCGCTGCGCCATGCGACGCGCGGCGCGCAGCGGGGCTATTTTTCTACCTCGCCGCTTGCCATGCCCGGCGCCTGGAAGGTGCGCGATCGACGATCGTCAGGTATCGCACGAGAATCACATCCACTCAGGATCGGCGGTCAAATCCACGGTAAGCCAGGTTTGCGGCCATGAAGCCTCCAGCCGGGCGGCAACTTCCCGGCGGATGTCGTCCACCGCCTGAACGGTCTCAACGCGAAAGTCTGCTGGGACGAGAATGTGGATTTCGATAAACCGCACGCGATCGACCTGAGCCACGTGGCTCGAATAGCGCAAGAAGCCGCGTTCCCACATCAGAGAGTCGAGGACCGAACGCACGCGCCGGTCAAGATCATTCGGCGCCACCTCCAGCACATCCCGGGTCGCGGCGAACAAGGTCTTCAAGGGGATGGGCAGAAGCGCCAAAGATATGCACAGCAACACCGCCGGGTCGACAAATGGAACCCAGTGGCTGTAAGCCGAGCGGTCGAGCGGCTGGCTGGCCGGTCTGCTCTACGATCACTTCGGCTATTACGCGCCCGCCTTTGCGGCCGGCGTCGGCGCCAATTGTGTTGTCGCGCGGCAGCGCCGTCGCGCCGTCTATTCCTAAACGACCGATCCGAAATCCGGGTCTCCCTGCGCCGACGAAATGGTTTCCGGCGCATTTATGCGGCCGAGGCTTGCGCCCGGTTTGGATCCGCCTAGGCTGCAGATTTGTCAGCAGGCGTGGAGCGTCTGATCGCTGAAACCAGCTCCGCCGTCGTTAGAATCTCGTGAGCAAAGGTCGGTCCGTCGATGTTGAGCGTGGCGTGCAGGGCCTCATGTGAGCGGGCCGCTGTTCCGTCTCGAACCAGTGTAACGTGGAAACCGAGTTCCATTCCGACCCGTGCCGTGGCTTCAAGGCAGGTGTTCGCAAGCAGACCTACGCAGATGATCCTTTCCTTGCCGTACCGCTTGAGCTTGTGTTCGAGGTCGGTGTTCGGAAAGCCGCTGGATGCCCAATGCTCGGTTGCAACGATGTCGCCCGGCTGCACCTGGAAGTCGTCGTGGAACGTGCCACCCCAGGTGTCCCTCGCAAACGCCTGCCGCTCTGCCGCGCCGAGTTGGTAAGGAGACGGGTATTTCCAGTCCACATAGTCGCCCGGCTCCCAGCGATGATGCGGAACGTGGTAAACTTTGATCCCCGCCTCGCGGGCGGTCCGCACGATCGTACGAAGATTGTCGAGCAGGTTGACCTCCTCGGCGATGTCCTTAACCCACGGCCAGAGTTTTCCGCCCTCACTCAGGAAGTCATTGTAGAAATCGATGCACAGCAGTGCTGTAATCTTGGGGTCGTAAGTGCTCATCATTCAACTCTCCTTGTTCCGTCTCAGGCACTACGCTCACTGATCCCGAACTTGCCCTCGGGATAGAGCTTTTCGAAGCCACGCAAGCCGGACGTCGTCTTGCGTAAGGAGGCTTAGAACGCAAAATAGCGTATTGACGGCCTCAGAGCGGCTTCGTTGCACGACAAATGGCCTTGCGTCCGCTGAGCGCTCACGCAGCGGGGGCGACGAAACCTGCTTGAAATCATGATAAGCTCCTTTGTTCTGGACAGGTCATGCCTGCTGCGCACACAAATATCTCGGGTCATTCTCGTGTGCGTTCGCTGGCTCTAACGATTGCGACCGAACATTCGATGTAATCCGCGAGCACCGGCATCGAGCAGGAAGCCGAGCAACCCGAAGATCTTCGACCAGAAATGATAAAGGTCGCGGTAGAAGGTATCTTTCCTCCCATAGCCACAGGCCTTCGAGAACGGCGAGATAGCTCGCCAGCCCAATAGTGATCGCTGGAATGACAATAGGAAACGAAACGGTAAAGCCGCGTGCCAACTCGAGCGCCGTTGTCCAAACATTATTGTGCTCTTTCGGCTACTTTATCTCGGTGCTTCGGACCCGCTTAAGGAGCACTTCGCACTTTTGCAGCAGCAGCCGGAGGCGTGCGGAACGAAACCCCTAATCGATTGAACACGTTCATCAAGCCGATCGCATAGGTCAGATCAGAAAGTTCTTTGTCGCTGAACTCGGCAGCAGCGGCTTCATAGTCAACATCGGGAACGCCGGTTTCGGCCACCCGTGTTACGGTTTCCGCCCAAGCGAGCGCGACGCGTTCGCGAGTATTGAATACCTCACCCGCATGGCGCCACGCCGATACCAGTACGAGTTTTTCAACCGCAAGGCCTGACTTGAGCAGATCGCGGGAATGCATGTCGACGCAATATGCGCAGCCATTTATTTGCGAAATCCGAAGATACACAAGATTGATAAGTTCTTTTGAGAGGCCGCAGTTTTGAAGGTAGACGTACACGCCGCCGAACGCCTTGTAACCTGCAGGTGAAGCCTTGGTGTAATCGATGCGATTGCTCATAGTGAATCCAGTCATTAAAGGAGCCGATGGGCCAGGTCGCTCACCGCGGCAGAGCCGAGCAGTTGAGGGAGTGATCTGGTTTCCTGAAAATGGCCGTCTATCGCGAAACGTCGATTGTACTTTAGTGTCGGCTCGCGCCGGTATAGGGCGCCTTCGATAAAGCGAGCAGTGCCGGACCTTCCCGGCGTCGAGCGTACCTGAGTATCAGCGAGAATCGCGCCAACCGACCCTAAGGTGTCGGCGATACCTTGGTCTGATCGATCCATCTCGAACTTGACGTCATCCATAGTGCGCAGTCGCCCTCCGTCTATCGGATTGGACATAGCGCAGCAAGGAGAACGCAATGAGGGAATTCAAATCACTGATCAACGGCAAACTGGTACCCGGCGTCGCAAGGCTTGATGTCATCAACCCTGCGACGGAGGAAGTGCTGGCGGAGGCGCCGCGGGCGGACCGCGCGCAGCTTAACGAGGCGATCGCCGCCGCCAAGGCTGCGTTCCCCGCCTGGTCGGCCAAACCGATTCGCGAACGCGGTGCGCTGCTAGTTAAGTTGGCCGACGCACTGGAAGCGAGACAAGACGAGTTCGCGGTTGTTAACCTTGGAACAGGGCAAGCCGCTTCCTGAGGCGCACTGGGAGATCGGTTTTACCATCCGCATTATTCGGCACCACGCGACGCTCGATCTGCCAAACAAAATCTTGAAGGAAGACGCAGCACAAAGAATCGTGCGGCAATACACGCCGCTCGGTGTGGTCGCGGCGATTGTGCCGTGGAACTTCCCGATGCTCCTGCTCGCCATTAAGGTGGCACCGGCGCTGCTTGCCGGCAACACGCTGGTCGCGAAGCCGGCGCCAACGACGCCGCTGACGACGCTC
>DASSFK010000370.1:0-3268 GCA_035694565.1 Sphingomicrobium sp. | reverse complement strand
AGGCGCCGAATCTGCCGGTCGCGGGTCGGCAGGGGAGTAATGCGATGAAGCAGCCACAGTTGCTGCTTATAGATGATGAGCCGGCACTCGCGGACTTCGTTGCGAACGCCGCGCGAGAGATCGGTTTCGTTCCGACGATCTCATCAAATGATGCAAATTTCCGGGATGAATTCCAGGCGAAGCGGCCGGACGCGGTGGCGCTCGACCTCGGGATGCCGGTCGACGGTGTCGAACTGCTTCGCTTTCTTTCCGACGAGGACTTCCAGGGCCCGGTCCTGATCATCAGTGGCTTCGACCGTCGGGTGCTGGAATCCGCGTTCCGGCTTGGCGAGGCGCTCGGATTGAAAATGGCGGGCCCGCTCGAGAAGCCGGTGCGGCTGGAAGCGCTGGAAGACCTGCTCAAGCGGCTAAAACCGGTGGTGCCGTCTTGACGGCAGCGGACCGGAGATTGCTGGAGAGCTTCGCCAAAGCGCTTGCCGACCAGAAGCTCCGGCTTGTCTACCAACCGAAAGTCAGTTTGAAGGATGGGCGGCTCACGCGCGTAGAGGCGCTGGTGCGCTGGGATGATCCCGAACTCGGGCCGGTCTCCCCTTCGCGCTTCGTTCCGCTCGCCGAAAAGCACGGGCTGATCGACCCGCTGACGGAGTGGGGCTTGAGGACCACGCTACGCCAATGGCTGATTTGGCGGGAACAGGGCCTCGAAACCCGCCTCGCGTTCAACATTTCGGCGATCAGTCTTCAAAGCCTCGACTTCCCCGATCTCGTGGAGCGCATCTGTCAGGAGATGGACGTGCCGACGGATCGGCTGGTGCTGGAGCTTACCGAGGGAGCCACCCAGCAGTTCGTGAAGCTGATGGACACGCTGACCAGGTTCCGGATCAAGGGAATCGGGCTGGCCATCGACGATTTCGGCACGGGCTATTCTTCGCTTCTCCAGCTCCGCCAGCTGCCGTTCACCGAGCTAAAGATCGATCGCTGCTTCGTCATCGACCTTCCAACCGCACACGACTCCCGGTTGATCGTTCGCACGATTGCCGAACTGGCCCATGGGCTGGGACTCGTTGCGACCGCAGAAGGCGTCGAGACCATCGAGCAGCTGCGCAGCGTTCGCGAGCTGGGATGCGACGTGGTTCAGGGATTCCTCATTGCCCCGCCGCTGGAACCCGACGAGCTCCTCGGCTGGAACGAAGATTTCAAGCGGCGTTGGCCGAAGCTCCTTTCGGACGAAAGCCTCGAGCTATGGAGCGACGTCGAAGCGGATGCCCTGAGCGAGCGGTAGATCGGTCCCGTAATTCACGGTGCTGGTCTGCCGGCGCATATAGGCGCGCCAGCTGTCGGAGCCGCTCTCGCGACCCCCTCCGGTTTCCTTTTCGCCTCCAAAAGCGCCGCCGATCTCGGCTCCCGACGGACCGATGTTGACATTGGCGATGCCGCAATCCGAACCGACCGAGGACAGGAAGCGCTCGGCCTCGCGAAGGTCGTTGGTGAAGATCGAGGACGAGAGGCCTTGCGGCACGCCGTTGTTGAGCTTCAGCGCCTCATCGAAGTCGCGGTAGCGCATCGCATAAAGGATCGGCGCAAAGGTCTCCGTTAGAACGCTGCCTTCCTGGGCGTCCACCTGGACCAGCGAAGGCCGGACGTAGAACCCTCCGGCCACCCCATCGACGCGCTCGATCCGGTCGCCCAGCACGCGCCTCATCCCGTCGAAGGAGGCCTCATCGATCAACGGACCGACAAGAGTGTCCGACTCGCGGGGGTCGCCGATTTTCACGTTCGCAAACAATTGCTTGAGCCGAGCGACAAGCTGATCGGCAATACTTTCGTGGACGATGAGGCGGCGCAAAGTCGTGCAGCGCTGGCCTGCGGTTCCGACAGCGGAGAAAAAGATCGCCCGTTCGGCCAGCGTCAGGTCTGCGGTCGGGCAGACGATCATGGCGTTGTTGCCGCCCAGCTCGAGGAGTGAGCGCCCGAAACGTTGCGCCACTCGAGGCCCGACCGAACGGCCCATCGCCGTTGAGCCGGTCGCGGACACAAGGGCGATGCGCGGATCGTCCACGAGCATTTCGCCAACGTCCCGGCCGCCCTGGACCAGCTGGGCCAGCCCTTCCGGAGCATCGCCGAACCGCTCCAGTGCTCGGCGCAGCAAAGCCATTACGGCTTCTGCAACCAGTGGAGTCTTCTCGCTCGGTTTCCAGATTACCGGGTCGCCGCAGACCAAGGCCAACGCCGCATTCCACGCCCACACGGCAACCGGGAAATTGAAGGCACTGATGACAAGCACGGAACCGAGCGGATGCCATTGCTCCATCATTCGGTGGTTCGGTCGCTCGCTGGCGATCGTAAGGCCATAGAGCTGACGCGACAGTCCAACCGCGAAGTCGCAGATGTCGATCATCTCCTGGACCTCGCCGAGGCTCTCCTGGACGATCTTTCCGCATTCGAGCGTCACCAGTTTCGCGAGCGGCTCTTTGGCAGCGCGGAGCTCTTCGCCCAGAAGCCGGACCAGCTCGCCCCGCCTTGGCGCCGGGACGATGCGCCAGGCCTCGAAGGCCTTCTCCGCCTCGAAAGCCGCCGAGGCCGGGTCGCCGGTGCGGACACGACCGATCTCGCTTCCATCGATTGGAGAGAAACTGGCGAGGTCGCCGCCGGACACGACGCCGAATCGCGCGAGGATCGAGGCGGCTTCTTCGGCCGGGATCATGCGAACAGCTCCTTTGCGCGGGCCATGGATTTCACACCCGCATCGATGGTTTCGTCCCGCTTCGCGAAGCAAAGCCTCACCAGGTGGCGCGACGGATCGTCTTCGGCGAAGGCGGACACCGGCACCGTCGCGACCTCCGCCTGCTCCACGGCGGCCTTCGCAAACGTCTCATCGTCGACGTCAAGCCCGGATGCCTTGAGATCGACGCACAGGAAATAGGTCGAAGCCGGTTCGAGCACCTCGAAACCCGACCGTCTGAGCGCCTCGCTCATACGGCCCAACGCGCGTGAGAAACGCTTCCTCATCGGCTCGATCCAGGCGTCGCCCTGCTCCAGCCCGAACGCCACGGCCGCTTGCAGGTTCGGAGCGGTCGCGAACGTCAGGAACTGATGTGCTCGCGCCGCCACGGCGGCATTTTCCGGCGACGCCACGATCCAGCCGACTTTCCAGCCGGTGAGGGAGAAGATCTTGCCGGCCGATCCCGCTTTCAGTGTGCGTCCGGCCATGCCGGGCAGGCTCGCGAGCGGAGTGAAGCTCTCACCGTGGAGCAGCACATGTTCCCACACC
>DASSFK010000369.1:0-8456 GCA_035694565.1 Sphingomicrobium sp. | reverse complement strand
GCTCGACCCATATGGCATCCGTACCATGGTACGGAATCAAGCAAAAAAATCGGACACGATCGGAGCGCTCGCAAAAGCGGCTGGAGTCGGGGTCGAAACCATCCGCTATTACCAACGGCGCGGACTGCTGATCGAACCGGCCCGGCCTCATGGCGAGGTTCGCCGCTACGGCGACGAGGACGCGCGGCGTCTGAAGTTCATCCGCGCCGCGCAGGCCGCGGGTTTCACCCTCGCGGAGATTGGTGAATTGCTGGAGCTCAGTGCGTCCGATGATCGCGCTCGGGCGCGTGAGCTTGCGCAGGCCCGGGTAGCGGCTCTCGATGGGAAGATTGCCGAGCTGATGGAAGCGCGCGAGGCGCTTTCGGATCTGGCCACGGCATGCTCAAAGCAGCGCGGCGGGAATTGCCCAATCCTGTCGGCGTTCGACCGAAGCTGATCAGCGAAAAGGGCGCCGCCGCGTTGGCAACGACGCCCTTTTTTCGTTCGTGACCTCAATCAGTGCTGCTTCTCGGGCCACTTCATCTGTGTTGGCGTGCCGCTGTACGAGAAGCTCACCGACTGGGGCGCCTTGGCGGTTGCAACGACCGGTTTGACTAGCGGAGCCGCAGGCACCGGCCTGGCCGCTTCGGCAATTTGCCCGGACTCGCGTTCGCGACGGTCGAGCTCGCCGGCGATCTTCAGCCGTTTCCTCAAGGATAGGGACGGATTCTCGGGCGTCGGTCCGCGATAGGCGGCCTGGACGTGCGGTCCGAACTTCGAAGTGTCGAAGTCTTCGGGCAAATCGTTCGCCTGAGTAGTCTCCACCGCTGCCATTGCGGCGGGTTCACGTACCGGTGGATCCCAAGCAGGCTCAGCCATCGGCTCATCGGCGATCGCCGACTCGTCCTGCCATTCCTGGTCGAGACCCTCTTCGCCGTGTCGACGCTTGCGGCGACGGACCGCCATGCCCGCGCCCGCCAGCGCCAGGATCACGGCGCCTGCGCCGCCGGCGAGGGGGACGGCCTCGTCGAGCTTGGCCTTTTCCACCGGCTTCGCGTCAGGGATCGACGCGATCTCGGCCGGCTTCATCGACTCCAGCGGCGAGGAACTCTCGCTCGGTTCGATGGCGGGCTTTGGAGCTGGAGCGACCGGCTCGCCGGCCCTGGTCGCTGAGTGCTCGGACGTCCGCTTTGTCTTCTCGACGGATTTCTTGACGACCGCCTTCGGAGCGGCCTTGGTCTCGGCGGACTCAGCGGAGGCTTGGTTTGAATCGGCGGGGGCCGCCGGTTCAGCCGTTGGAGCCAGCGGATCGGCTGAAGGCGCTGGTGCATCAGCGACTGGTGCGGGCGTCACCGTTGTCGCCGGAGCCTCGGCGGTCGGTGTGTCAGTGCTCGGCGCCTCTTGGGCGAGGAGCTGGGTTGATGAGAGAGCAAGGACCGCGGCGATCGCAGTCGTGCCCAGGCGATACGTCTTGTGTGTGTACGTCATCATGGATGACCAACACGCCAGACTGCTGTTCGGTCGAGCCGTTTCCGATGAGGTGGACCGTAACAAAGGTGAATCGAAAAAATTCAGTTTTTACAATAATTTGATGAATTTCATTCAGCCAATTCAGGCATGAAGTGGGCGCCCGCAACACGCAAGCGGACGCCCTACCGGCCACCCCGCGGTCACTGGGTGTTGTTGGTGGTATTCCCGGACATGTTCATGTCGCCGTTCGACATGTCGCTGTCGTTGAGCTGGTTCATCTGGTTGCCCAGCGTATCGGACCCCGCGCTATTCTCATCCGGCGGAAGGACCGTTGCATTGGCATAGCCGGCATTCATGTCGGCATTGTCGGTGTAATTGTCCTGGCTGCCCTGGCTACAGCCCGCCAACGCGATTATTCCCATGGCAGCGCCGACCCTCAGCGTGAGTTTCATTGCGCTTTCCTTTTTTTATTGGGGGCGACGAGGGCAGGAAGCGCTTGAGGGGCGTCTTGGTTCCTACAGTCGTTATAGGGCGGGAAAGCTCTGCTTCAGGCCATCGATGACGAATTGGGCCGCGAGCGCCGCCAGGATGACGCCCAGAATGCGGGTGATCATCGCCTCCAGCTTTTCGCCGATCACCTTCATGATTGGGCCGGCGGCAAGCAGCGCGAGCATGGTCAGCAGCATCACCACGGTAATTGCGGCGAGAACGGCGGCGACCTCCCCAGTTCCATCGGCGCGCGAGACCCACAGCATGGCGCTGGCGATCGATCCAGGACCGGCAATCATCGGGATCGCCATCGGAAAGACGGATATGTCCTCCGCTTCGGGAGTGCCCTCGATCGACTGAGCACGGGATTCTCGCCGTTGCGTCCGCCGCTCGAACACCATGTCCAGCGCGATCATGAACAGCATGATTCCGCCCGCGATGCGGAAGCTGGCGAGGCTGATTCCCAGCGCATGGAGCATCGGGCGACCGAGTAGCGCGAAGAACATCAGGATCGCCCAGGCGATCAGCGACGAGCGAACCGCCATCGACCGGCGATGCTTCCCGGCAGTTCCTCGAGTCAGGCTGGCGAAGATTGGAGCGCAGCCCGGCGGGTCGATGATGACCAGGAAGGTGACCAGCGCGGAGCCGAAGACCTCGATCATTCCTTGGGCGCGGCGATGTGCTGGTCGAGGATGATTCGATAGCTGCGGCCGTTCCAGAGCTTGGCTTCGAAACGGCGTTCGCCCGAGGCTGCCACCTTCCACTCGTAGATGAGGGTGCCGTCAGCGGAACGGCCCAAGCCGGCGTCGGCGGGCGGCTTTCCGGCAAGTCGCGCGGCCGGCTTCACTTCCTCGCGATATTCCTGCGGAATCCTGTCGCGGCCGGCGCAGTTGGCGCGCTCGATGCGCGGTCTTTTGGGCAGGGTCATTGGCTGGGCGAGATCGTCTCCGCCATCATAGCCCCACTTCCAGCCCTTGCCCTGACGCATCCACACCGTTGTGAAGTAGCCGTGCGATGTGCCCGACGCGGACGTCCATGGTCCGCGATTGATCGCGGTCCGTCCGTCACACGAAAGCCAGCTGTCCGATGGTCCCCAGGTGATGGCCTTGGGAGGATCCTTGAGCGGACCCAGAAACTCCTGAGCCCACACCGCCTGCGGAGTGAACATCACAGCCGTCTCATCGGCATATTTGCGGAAGGCGGTCCACTGGCCGATCTTGTGGGCGTCGGCGGCAAAGGCCCGCTCCGCATCGACGGCGGTGATGGCAGCGGCTGCGAACAGGAGATCGAGCATCACAGTCCCTCCGGGTCGGGCAGGCCCTCCCGGCGGTGCGCCGCGACGACCGCGTTGCGTAAAAGGCAGGCGATTGTCATCGGTCCGACGCCCCCCGGAACCGGGGTAATCGCGCCGGCAACCTCGGCTGCTTCAGCGAAGGCAACGTCTCCAAGGAGTTTGCGGGTCCCGTCCGGTTGTTCGACGCGTTCCTGGCCCACGTCGATGACGGTCGAGCCGAGCTTCAGCCAGCTTCCGCGGATCAGCTCGGGGCGTCCGACGGCGGCGACGACGATGTCCGCGCCGCGCACCACATCCTCCAGATAACAGGTTCGGGAGTGCGCGATCGTGACGGTGCAGTTCGACTGAAGGAGCAGCTGGGCCATCGGCTTGCCGACGATGTTCGAGCGGCCAACCACGACAGCATCCAGTCCCGACAGGTCTCCGAGCGTCCGCTGCAGCAGGATCAGGCATCCAAGAGGGGTGCACGGCACAAGCGCGTCGAGGCCGATCGACAGCCGCCCGACGTTCACCGGGTGAAAGCCGTCGACGTCCTTGGCGGGATCGACTCGGGTCAGGACCGTCTGCTCGTCGACATGTTTCGGAAGCGGGAGCTGGACGAGAATTCCGTCGACTGCTGGATCGGCGTTCAGGCGGTCGACGAGGGCCACCATCTCGTCCTGCGTCGTCGCTTCGGGAATACGGTGCTCGAAGCTTTCCATGCCCGCTTCGAGCGTCGCTTTGACCTTCGAGCGGACATAGGCGGCGCTGGGCGGATGTTCGCCGACCAGCACGACGGCGAGACCGGGTCCCCTCCCAGTGGCGTCTCGGAACTGGCTAGCCGCTGCCGCGACTTTCTGCCGCAGGTCAGCGGCGATCGCCTTCCCGTCGATGATCTTCGCGGTCATGCGCCCGAATAGACCAGGTCCACTGCGACGCCGCTCAGAAGCATGCGCAGGACCTGGATCAGCAACAGAAGCACCAGCGGCGAGAAATCGATTCCCCCGAAGTCGGGCATCAGCCGGCGGATTGGCCGGTAGAGCGGATCGGTGATCCGATCGAGCGCCCGAACGAAGGTTCGCAGGCCCTGCGAGCCGGTGTTGAGCACGTTGAAAGCGACCAGCCAGCTGAGGATGACCTGGAGGATGATGATCCAGCCGAGAACCCGAAGGAGGAGGTCGGCGATGTTGAAGAGGGCGAGCACCATGGGCGCGGCTTAGCGGGAGGGCTTCACCGCCGCAATTGCTGCTCGCTCAGGGAGCGAAACGGTTCGGCAAAGCTTCAGCGAGAATCACCGCAAAGTCGCCAGCGGGGTCAGTCCACTCTGCCAGCGGCGTCCATCCGCCCGCCAGCAGGAGAACGCGCGCTCCGCGCTGCCCGTACTTGTGGCTGTTCTCGGTGTGGATGGACGACCCCTTGGCGAAGGAGAAGCTGCGGCCATCGATCCTGAACGTCACATCCCGTGCCGCGACCAGGTGCATCTCGATCCGCGACAAGATGTCGTTCCAGCGTGCCTCGTGCTTGAAGGCGTCGAGTGGAATGTCGCCGTCGAGCTCGCGATTGATCCGTTCGAGCAGGTTGAGATTGAAGTCGGCGGTAATTCCGGTCGGATCGTCATAGGCCGCGATCAGGCGTTCGACGGGTTTGACCTTGTCGATGCCGATCAGCAGCTGGGCCTCACAGCCGAGCAGGTCGCGAAAGCTTCGAAGCAAATCGGTCGCGGTTCGCGGAACGAAATTGCCGATGGTCGAGCCGGGGAAGAAACCTAGCTTGGGCATCCGCTCAATGCTGCCGGGCAGCTCGAAGGGGCGGGCGAAATCGGCGACGACCGGTTCGACGGCGATTGCCGGGAAGCGAACGGCGATTTCCGCGGCGCTCTCCTGGAGATACTCTCCGGAGATGTCGACGGGAACATAAGCGGCGGGTCTGATGGCTTCGAGCAGAAGCGGAGTCTTGGTCGCCGAGCCCGCTCCGAATTCCACCACCGCTGTTCCAGCCGAAACACGCGTTGCGATGTCCGGCAGAATCTTCTCGAGAAGGGCCGTTTCCGTCCGGGTCGGGTAATAAGCGGGGAGGCGGGTGATCTCGTCGAACAGCTCGGACCCGCGCCGGTCGTACAGCCAGCGCGCGGGAATCGCGGGAATGGGCGCGGACAGACCGGCAAGCACGTCCTCGCGAAAGGCGGGATCGACCCGCTCAGTTGTCTCGAGCAAGTCGAACCCCTGTAAATTGCCAGCGTGCGCTTGGTGGGAAGAAATTGCGGTACGAGGCACGGCTGTGCCCGCGCGGAGTGGCGCAGCTGGCGCCCTTCAGCACGAACTGCCCGCACATGAATTTGCCGTTATATTCGCCGACCGCACCCTCGGCCGGAGAGAAGCCCGGGTAGGCGAGGTACGCGCTTCCGGTCCATTCCCAAACGTCGCCGAAGATGCCTCCTCCGGGCCTTGGAAGGACGGCTCCCGCCCGATCGAGCTGGTTGCCGAGGAATGGATCGGCGCCATCAGCGAAGCTCTCCCATTCCGACTCCGTCGGCAGGCGGGCACCCGACCAGCGGGCGAAGGCATCGGCCTCGAAATAGCTGATGTGAGCGACTGCCGCCGCGCGATCAATTTCGCGTCGGCCCGCGAGAGTGAACTCGGTGTCGTCGTCGAGCCAGTAAAGCGGAGCGTGAATCCCCTCCCGCTGGACCCAGTCCCAGCCGTCGCTGAGCCATAGCGCCGGCGTCGAATAGCCGTCGTCGGCGATGAAATCGGCCCATTCGCCGTTGGTCGCCTTGCGGCCGGCGATCGAATGATCGTGGAGAAAGACGCGGTGCCTCGGCCGTTCACTGTCGAACGCGAAGCCGCCGTCGCGGGCGCCGGTCTCGACGATGCCGGTGCGGCCGGAATGGTAGGTCAAGGCCTCTTGCGCCGAGCAGGTAGGCGAAGCCAGCTCGGCGTAGGCCGGCTCGAGCGGGTTCTCGGCGAACGTCGCCAATATGTCCGTCAGAAGCAGTTCCTGGTGCTGCTGCTCATGATGGATGCCGAGCTCGACGAGTTCGAGCGCCTTCGCCGGAAGGCCTGGAAGCGCGCGCTCCAGGTTTTCGTCGACCCGGGCTCGCCAGTCGCGAACCTCGTCAAGCGATGGACGGCTGAGCATCCCGCGTTTGGGCCGTGCGTGGCGCTCGCCTTCCGTGTTGTAATAGCTGTTGAAGAGGTAGGCGAAGCGGTCGTCGTAGGCCGCGTAGCCTGGCACGTGGTCGCGAAGGACGAAGGTCTCGAAGAACCAGGTCGTGTGCGCAAGATGCCATTTCGCGGGCGAGGCATCGGGGAACGGCTGGATGCTCGCATCCGCATCCGAAAGCGGCGTCGCAAGGTCGAGGGTGAGCCTGCGCGTTGCGAGCAATTGCTCGCCAAGCGCCTTGGGGGTTCTGGTCCAATCCTCCCTGGCCATTGCTTGCCCCTGCCACGAAACGGCAGCGAGTAAAAGCAGAAGTTCTCTAAATGTTCCGCCTTATCGACTATTCGACGCGGTTTCCGCCCGGTGTCCAGAGAACGTCGCCGCCGGCGCTCGCGGCGATCTTCCTGGCAGCGACGAAGAGATGGTCCGAGAGCCGGTTGAGATAGGCCAGCAGCTGCGGATTGAGTGGCTCAGCTTCGTTCAGTGCGACCGCGGCCCGCTCGGCCCGGCGAACGACTGAGCGAGCGAAGTGAAGAGCGGAAACGGATGCCGGGCCGCTCGGAAGGATGAAGCTTTTGAGCGGCGCAAGGTCCGTATTCATCGCGTCGATCTCCCGTTCGAGCCGCTCGATCTGAATGGCTACGATCCGAAGCGCTCCGTCGACCTCGCCCGGAGTCGCGACATCGGCTCCAAGGTCGAACATGTCGTTCTGGATTCGCAGAAGAGCGGTCCGGACTTCACCCGCTTCCAGTGCCGAGATCGCCATTCCAATCGCCGCATTGGCCTCGTCGACCTCGCCGATCGCGGCCATTCGGAGGCTCGATTTGCTGACTCGGGAACCGTCGACCAGTCCGGCCGAGCCGGCGTCACCGGTGCGCGTGTAGATCTTGTTGAGGCGAACCATCCGGCGGCGGCCGTCAGCTCCGCGAGGCGCCGGCCACGACAAGGAGCAGGATGACGAGGATGATCGCAACCGCCTGGAACAGCACGCGCTTGCGCATGTAGTCCTGCTGACGCTCTCCACTGATATCCTTGCCCGATGCCATGGCCATGACGCCGCGAACGAGGACGTAGGCGGTTGCGCCCATGGCGAGGAGAAGCAGGATGATGAGGATCGCGTTCATGACGCGGCTCTACTCGTCGCGAAATGCGAAACCAAGCGGAAGCTTGCCGGCGACGAGGTCGATGGCCAGCCGGGCGCCGTCGACGCCGGCCTCGCGCATTGCGGCGAGAGTGGGCGCAAGGTCGCGCTTGGCCAGCCGGCGCCCGTCCTCATGGGTGACGAGCCGATGGTGAAGGTAGGTTGGCTCCGGCAACTCGAGCAGACACTGCAGAAGTCGCTGGATCGGCGTCGAAGGGCGCAAGTCGGCACCTCGAACCACCATCGTCACGCCGGCCGCGGCATCGTCGACCACGCAGGACAGATGATAGCTCGACGGGGCATCCTTGCGGGCAAGAATGGCGTCGCCGATCTGCGAGCTGGCGGCCTCGAAGCGCTTGCCGTCGGCTTCCGACCAGGATGGCGTACCGGCGATTTCGATCGCCTTCGAGGAATTCAGCCGCCAGCAGTGGGGCGTTGCGGCCCTCCGGTCGGGATCGTCAGGAAGGCCTCGGCAGGTTCCCGAATAGGACGTCGCCGCATCGCCATGCGGAGCGGTGAGCGACTGGGCGATGTCGGCGCGTGTGCAGAAGCAGGCATAGACAAGGTCGCGCTCGCGAAGCCTGGCAAGCGCTCCTTCATAGGCCGCGGTCCGCGCTGACTGAATCTGCACCGGCTCGTCCCATTTGAGGCCGAGCCAACGCAGGTCTTCAAAAATTCCGTCGATGAACCCGGGACGCGCACGGCTTTGGTCGAGATCCTCGATCCTCAGCAGGAACCGCCCGCCGCTCTCATGCGCTATTGAAGAGCCGAGCGCCGCGCTGAACGCATGTCCCAGATGCAGCAGGCCGGTCGGAGAGGGCGCAAAGCGCGTCACAATCATTGGAAGTGTGACTCAAAGGACTCTTGACGGCGAATCCGCAATCTTCGATTCTTCATGGTGTCACATCGGGTTGGCATCCGGTGGGCAACAAGGGAAGACGGGCC
>DASSFK010000368.1:0-5628 GCA_035694565.1 Sphingomicrobium sp. | reverse complement strand
TTCACTCCGGCTTCGATGTACCGGCTGTGCGTGTCGTCAGGATCGCCGGGCAACCCGACCCGTCTCAGCTCGGGAGTGTCGCCCTTCGCCAAGATGGCGACGCCGTTGAATCCCTTCTGCCCGTGCCAGACCGCGCCGTATCCGGCACCTTCGATGTCGGCGATCGGAAGGCTCTCGTCGGCGCACTTCAGCTCCTGTAGGCAGACGACGTCGGGCTTTTCGCGATCGAGCCATTCGAGCAGGCGCGGAAGGCGCGCTCGAATGCCGTTGATGTTGAAGGTCGTAAGCTTCAAACCGAGAAGCTCGAGCCGCAGCCGCAACCGGACGCGGCATTGGGGTTGGTGACCTTGAACGAGGCACCGCCGAGATCCTCGACGAAATCGACCGCCGAGCCCCGAACGAGATCCAGGCTGACCGGATCGACCACCAGCTTCACGCCGTCGGTCTCCGCGACCGCATCGTCGTCGGCCTGGGAGTCGGCAAGCTCGAACTTGTAGGTGAAGCCTGCGCAGCCGCCGCCATCAACGGCGAGGCGAAGGATGGCCGGCCTGGACTGGCGCTCCGCAATCCAGGCGATGCGCTTCGCAGCGCTTTGCGTAAGGATGATTTGGGGCTCGCTCACAGGAGCGAGATAGGAAGGCTGCTCCTATTGAGCAACCGCCCCCTTAGCGCTTGCCGCCGGTCGGGCCGCCAAGAGCGATGGTGTCCATCGAGTGCGTGCCGGCGTTCTTCTGCATTTCGACCAGATAGTCGGTCGACTTCATGAAGGGGATCGGGTTCACCGGGCGACCGTCGATGCGCACCTCGTAGTGGAGATGGCTGCCGGTCGAACGGCCGGTCGAGCCCATGCGTGCAATCAGCTGACCGCGAGCAATGTGGTCGCCTGCCGACACGAGAACCTGCGACAGGTGGCCGTAGCGCGTCGCGATGCCGCGGCCGTGATCGATCTCGATGAGGTTGCCGTAACCGCCGCTGTTCCAGCCAGAGCGGAGAACGGTGCCGTCAGCGGTCGCGTAGATCGGAGTGCCATAAGGACCCGCGAGGTCGATGCCCGGGTGCATTGCCGCCGAGCCGCGGAAAGGATCGGACCGGACGCCGTAGCCGCTGGTGAAAGCGGCGGTCTTGACCGGCTTGTCGGACGGAACAGCAATGGCGCCGGAGGCGAGATTGTCGAGCTTCTTCCAGCTGGTGAAAAGCTGCTTGAACGTTGGATCCGCGGTGCCGTCGAACGGGCCGCCGCGGCCTTCCTGGCCGGCCTTCGCAGCGGAGAAGCCGAGACGTGCGAGCGTCGCTTTGTCGATATTCTCGTTCGCGAGAGCAGCGGCGAGGGCCATTTGGCGTTGTTCGATGATCTGGACTCGACGCTCGGTTTCGGCGGTGAGCTGGGCGATCTGGGCGGAATATTCGGAGGTGGAAGCCTGGGCGGTGACGGGAGCGGCAGCGGGAACAAGGAAGCGGGCGACGGCGTAGCTCGACCACGCCACGAGGGCGAGGAGCACAGCCAAGGCGATAAATTGAATCGACGCGGAAAGGCGGAACCTGCGAAGCTGGCTGCCATCGTGCACGAAAAAGTCGCGGTCCTTGAATAGACCGGACGTCGCCGTCAGAACCGTTACCATGTCCCCTCGCTCCAAACAGTACGCGGGCCGCGCAAAAGCACGGTCCGAAGCCATTGATTAAGGAGCTCCCCAGCCCCCACATGCCAACAGAGCTTGCCCACCACCCGCTGGCGAGGGGAGACTGACCCCGCCCGGTTAATGAATTCAACCTTGCGTTCCCCTTAGCGGGACGAGTCGTCCGCTCACTGCGGTGAAGCGTTGTTTCCACACCTCTCAGAGAGGACAAAGCGAGCGAATCACTCGTTGCAGACTCGCAACGGACGATAATTTCGCGCCGCCTTGCGGAGGCCGCATTCCCCGCTACAACCGTCGACGGGCCACGCCGTCCCAACGCGGCGCGTGCTCTCTGCGAGGAGAGTTGAATTGACTGATACGACTGCGGCAGGCGCGGTTCTGCGCCGGCCAAAACCCACTACATTGCCGGCTCGTCCGCATTTCTCGTCCGGCCCCTGCGCGAAACCGCCGGGCTGGAACCCCGCCCTCATCGACACGCGTGTCCTCGGACGGTCGCACCGCTCGGCGCTCGGCAAGGCGCGGCTTCGAGAAGCGATCGAGCGGACTCACGCGCTTCTTCGGCTACCACCGGACTATCGGCTCGGAATCGTTCCTGCGTCGGACACCGGCGCGGTGGAAATGGCGCTATGGGCGCTGCTCGGACCGAGGCCGGTCACCATGCTGGCGTGGGAGAGCTTCGGCGCAGGCTGGGTGACCGACGTCCTCAAGCAGCTGAAGCTCGTGGCGGACGTTCGAACCGCAAGCTATGGTCAGATCGCCGAACTTTCCGGCATCGACCCTGCAAGCGACGTGGTCTTCACTTGGAATGGAACGACCAGCGGCGTTCGAGTGCCGAACGGCGACTGGATCGCCGAAGGACGCACCGGCCTGACGATCTGCGATGCGACCTCGGCTGCATTCGCGCAACCCATCGATTGGTCGAAGATCGACGTCGGCACCTTCAGCTGGCAGAAGGCTCTGGGCGGCGAAGGCGGTCATGGGATGCTCGTCCTTTCCCCGCGCGCGGTGGAGCGGCTGGAGCAAGCCCAGGCCGACCGCCCCCTTCCGAAGATTTTCCGCCTGACCAAAAGCGGCGCGCTGATCGAAGGCGTCTTCAAGGGCGAGACCATCAACACCCCCTCGATGCTCGCGGTCGAGGATTGGCTCGTCGCGCTTGACTGGGCTGAGCGGATCGGCGGGCTCGATGCGCTTATCGCGAGGGCCGACGCGAACAGCGCGGCGCTCTCTCGCTGGGTCGCTCAAGCGGACTGGATCGATCATCTCGCAGGCGATCCGGCAACCCGGTCCAACACGTCCGTATGCCTGCAGTTCGCCGACCGCTCCGACGCGAAAGCCAATGAGGCGCGCCAGAAGGCGATCGTAAAGCTGCTCGAAGCAGAGGACGCCGCCTATGACATCGGCGCCTATCGCGACGCTCCGCCGGGCATACGCGTCTGGTGCGGAGCGACGGTGGAAACGGCAGATATCGAGAAGCTCGGGCCCTGGCTCGACTGGGCGTGGGAGGCGACGGCGTGAGCGACCAGGTGCGCGTATTGATTTCCGACAAGATGGACCCTCGCGCCTCGGCGATCTTTCGCGAGCGCGGGATTGAGGTCGACGAAAGGCCAGGACTGACGCCCGAGGAATTTGCGGCGATCATCGGCGATTACGACGGCCTCGCCGTCCGCAGCTCGACCAAGGTCAATGCGGCCGCGATGGACAGGGCCGCGCCTCGGCTCAAGGTCATCGGCCGGGCGGGAATCGGCGTCGACACGATCGACGTTCCGGCCGCGACGGCCCGCGGCATTGTCGTGATGAATACCCCGTTCGGCAATTCGATCACGACCGCCGAGCACGCCATTGCGATGCTGTTCGCCCTTGCGAGGGAAATCCCCGCCGCCGACCAGTCCACGCAGGCCGGGAAATGGGAGAAGAACCGCTTCATGGGCGTCGAGCTTTCGGCCAAGACGCTCGGCCTCATCGGCTGCGGCAACATCGGCTCGATCGTCGCCGACCGCGCCCACGGGCTGAAGATGAAGGTGGTCGCTTACGACCCGTTTCTGTCTCCCGACCGAGCCGTCGAATTGGGTGTCGACAAGGTCGAGCTGGACGAGCTTCTGCGCCGCTCGGACTTCATCTCGCTGCACACTCCGCTGACCGATCAGACGCGCGGAATCCTGTCACGCGAGGCACTTGCGAAAACCAAGCCCGGAGTTCGGATCGTGAATTGCGCGCGCGGTGGGCTGATCGACGAGGCGGCGCTCAAGGAAGGCCTCGAGAACGGGCACATCGCGGGCGCGGCCCTCGACGTGTTCGTGCAGGAGCCGGCCAAGGAAAACGCGCTGTTTGGAACACAAAACCTGATCTGCACGCCGCACCTCGGTGCTTCGACCAACGAGGCGCAGGTCAACGTCGCGATCCAGGTCGCGGAGCAGATGGCCGACTTCCTGCTATTGGGCGGAATCACCAACGCGGTGAACATGCCCTCGCTCTCGGCCGAGGAAGCGCCGCGGCTGAAGCCCTACATGGCTCTGGCGGAAAAGCTCGGTCGGCTGCTCGGCCAGGTTGCCGGGGCGGACATCCGCTCGGTCGCCGTAGAGGTCGAAGGAGCCGCCGCCGAACTCAACATCAAGCCAATCACCGGCGCGGTTCTTGCCGGCCTGATGGGCACCTATTCCGACACCGTGAACATGGTGAACGCACCGGTTTATGCCAAGGAACGCGGACTCGACGTGAAGGAGATCCGGCACGAGCGCGAGGTCGATTACCACACGCTCGTCGCCGTCACCGTCGGCACATCGGAAGGCGACAAGCGCGTCGCAGGCACCCTGTTCGGCAACCGCGCCGCGCGGCTCGTGGACATCTTCGGCGTCGCGGTCGAAGCCGACCTGACGCCGAGGATGATCTACATCGTCAACACCGACGCTCCGGGTTTCATCGGATCGCTCGGGACGACCTTGGGCAAGGCTGGAATCAACATCGCGACCTTCAACCTCGGCCGTCGCAAGGCCGGTGGAGAAGCGGTCGCGCTGGTGGCGGTCGACGACCCGATCACTGCGGAACTGACCGAAGAGCTTCGCCAGCTCCCGGGCGTCCGTCAGGTCGTGCCGCTGACCTTCTGAGGGCCGCCCGAGGGCACTTCGAGCTCGGTGAACCGGACGGGCATGATCTCGCGCGTCCGGATCTCACCGGCCTCGGTCTTGTCGATCACGCTGAGCTGCTGGACCTCGCTTCCGCCGATCGGGATGACCGCCCTCCCTCCTGGAGCGAGCTGCTCGATCAGCGGAGGCGGTGGCTCCCCGGCCGCAGCAGTAACGAGAATGCGGTCGAACGGGGCATTCTCCGGCCAGCCACGCGATCCGTCGCCGACGCGAACTTCAATGTCGTAGCCGAGGACGCCGAAGCGGGCATTGGCGGCCTCGGCGAATTCCTCGACGACTTCGACGCTGAACACCTGTGCGCCCATGTCGGCCATCACCGCGGCCTGGTACCCAAACCCGGTGCCCACCTCGAGCACTCGCGATCCGGGCCCGATCCCGAGCAGGTCGAGCATCAGCGCTCCGATAAACGGCTGCGAGATCGTCTTGTCGAAGCCGATTGGAAGCGGCGTGTCCTGATAGGACATCAGCATCAGGCTCTGCGGCACGAACAGGTGCCTTGGAACGTCGATCAAGGCCCGCCGAAGCGCCGGATCGAGTTCCTCCTTGCCGATCTCCTCACCGGCCAGGTCGAAATGCATATCGATGATCTCGACCATGTGACGGCGATAGAGCGCCAGATGCTGTTCGGTCATCGGCTTCATTCGCGAACCATCCTATCACCGAACGGCCCCGGCACGCGCGCGTTCCAACGGGCGGCGGCTGGACGCTGCCGCCTTCGACCCCTAGGAGCGCCGGGGCCTCACACATCGGGGAATCGAATTGGGCAACGTTACGGTCATCGGCGCGCAATGGGGCGACGAGGGCAAGGGCAAGATCGTCGACTGGCTCGCGAGCCGGGCAGACATGGTCGTTCG
>DASSFK010000367.1:0-3255 GCA_035694565.1 Sphingomicrobium sp. | reverse complement strand
AGGCCGGTCACTCCGCCGATCACCATCTCGTAGAGGAAGATCGCGAGCGCTGTTGAGGCCGAGGCGGCAACGCCCATCTGGAGGTTGGTCATCACGGCATTGAGCTGGGCGCCTATCGTTGGAATGTTCGACAGGGCCGCGCCCATGATCGGTAGCGCAACGGCTGCCACCATGGCCATGACGAGCCTGTCTCTTGGCACCGCAAGGCCCGCGATGAGGCCGAGTACAACAAGGATCAAGGCAACATTCATTCCGCCAAGGGCGACAAACCCGGCGACGATTGCGAGCAAAATGTAGAGAGCGCGGCAGAGGCCGCCGATCTTGTTCATCATGATGTATCCCCTCCTGGTCATTCCGCCCAGCGATCTGCTGCCGCTGTTCCTCGGAAGACGTAGAGATTAACCCTGATTCCGCGCATTCAGGAGCGGAATGAATCGTTTCGAATCCGCTCCTTACCGGTGACGTCAAATATTCACCCGCAAAATGAGGCCATCGCAGCTGTGGATAATTCCGTCACGCACGCTTGCGGGCGCGCGAGTCGGGTGCGACTGTTTCCTGTCGCCGCATGACCCTAAGTTCCGCCTTTCTTGACGAGCTTCGAGCCCGAACCTTGCTGTCGGCGGTCATTTCGCCGTCGGTGAAACTGATCCGCGCGGGCCGCGAATGGAAGGCCTGCTGTCCCTTCCACAACGAGAAGACGCCAAGTTTCACGATCAACGACGAGAAGGGTTTCTACCACTGCTTCGGCTGCGGAGCACACGGCGACGCGATCCGCTTTCTGACGGATGTTCGAGGCCTGCCCTTCATGGATGCAGTGAAGGAGCTTGCCGGCAAGGCTGGCCTCGAAGTTCCCGCACCCGACCCAATGGCGCGAGAGCGGGCGGAACGTACTTCGGACCTGACTGACGTCATGGCGTCCTGCCAGAGATGGTTCGCCGAACAGCTCGCGGGGATCGAAGGTGCGAAAGCCCGCGATTACCTCAAGAAGCGCGGCATCGATTCCGGCGCGGTGGCGCGGTTCGGCATTGGCCTCGCTCCCGATGGGCGGGTCAGGCTCAAGACCGCTCTCGCGTCGCTCGGCGAGGACAAGCTCGTCGAAACGGGAATGCTCATCAGAACCGACGAAGGTGAGACCTACGATCGCTTCCGCGGCCGTCTGATGATCCCCATCGCTGATGCGCGCGGACGGGTGATCGCATTCGGCGGCCGTATTCTCGGCCAGGGCGACCCGAAGTATCTTAATTCGCCGGACACCCCGCTCTTCGACAAGGGACGAACGCTCTACAACATCGACCGCGCAAGCCCGGCGACGCGCTCCGCCAAGCGCCTGATCGTCGTCGAAGGCTATATGGACGTAATCGCCCTGGATCGCGCCGGAGTCGCTGAGGCGGTCGCACCCAATGGCACTGCCGTCACCGAACATCAGCTCGAGCGCATGTGGCGGCTAGATCCCAACCCGATCCTGTGCTTCGACGGCGATAGCGCCGGCCAGAAGGCCGCAATCCGTGCTGCGTTACGGGCAATGCCCCTGCTCGGTCCCGAGCGCACCCTCCGTTTCGTTGAGCTTCCCGTTGGCCAGGACCCCGACGACATCGTCCGAAGCGGCGGCCGCAACGCGCTGGAAGCCCTGCTCGCGGAGCCTGAGCCGTTGGTAAACCGCCTTTGGCGCCACGAACTTCAGGCCCAGCCACTCACCACCCCGGAAGCCCGCGCAGGGCTTCGCCAACGCCTGATCGAGCATTCCCAGGCGATCGGCGACCAGGCCCTCAGCCGCCTCTATCGAGACGAGTGGCTCCGCCGGTTCCAGGACGAGATCGCTGCGCCCCGCCAACCATTCCAGGGGCGACGCTCGTTCCAGCCCAACCAGCGCGGGGGCCGCTTCGTCGTTCCGAATCCGCCCGCCGGATCCGCTGCCCGAGCCATTGCCGCCACCGGAATCGACCGCACGATCGCCCGCTCTCTCGTCATCGGTTTCGCCAATTTTCCAGAGGCGTTGCAGGAACATTGCGAGCAACTCGCCTCCCTTCCGATCGGGGAAGCGCCCCTCGCCCGTATTCGCGACCGGCTGGTCGACGCGGCAGTTTCGGGGGAAACGCTTGATCGCGAGAGACTTGCTACCATATTGCGCGACAGCGGAACGGCGCCGGACTTGGAGCGAGCGCGCCGGACTGCAACAATGGCCTTTTCCTTCACCCGAAGCGACACTGCGCCCGAAAGGGCTGTGCGCGACCTCGGGACCGCGATCGATGCGTTGATGGCGGACGGGGAGATCGGCGCAGCCCTTAAGGCGGCGACCGAGCGGTTGAAGGAAGGCGAAGAGGATGCGTTCGAGGAGCAGCGTCGGCTGCACTCGCAACGTGAGGAAATCAAGGAGCGGCTGGCGTCCCTCGCCGGCAGCGACTAAGCGGCGGCACACATGGCGAAAAACGAAGCAGTAGAGACCGAAACCCAGGACAGCGGCGACGCTCCCCTGATCGACCTCAACGACGCGACGATCAAGAAGATGATCGCCCGCGCCAAGAAGCGCGGCTTCATCACGATCGACGAGCTCAACGAGGCCCTACCCCAGGACCAGATGTCCTCGGAGCAGATCGAGGACATCATGTCCGCGATCAACGACATGGGCATCAACGTCGTCGAGAACGATGAGGCTTCGGACGACGAAGAGGACAAGCAGGACGACGACACCACCGAGGATGAGGTCGATCCGCTCGACGACGGTGGTCCCCGGCCTGCCGCCGCGACCAAGAAGGAGGCCGTCGACCGCACCGACGACCCTGTTCGCATGTACCTGCGCGAGATGGGCGCGGTGGAACTGCTCTCCCGCGAAGGCGAAATCGCCATCGCCAAGCGCATCGAGGCCGGCCGCGACATCATGATCTGGGGGCTTTGCGAAAGCCCCATGACCTTCAACGCCATCATCGACTGGTCGAACGCCCTCAACGAAGGCCGAATGCAGCTTCGCGAGATCCTCGATCTCGAAGCCATGCTGTCGAAGGGCCCGACCGCGGAGCAGATCGCCGAAAGCGAAGAAGGCGAAGAAAGCGCCGAGGGCGAGATCAGCGAGAAAACCGCCGGCCCAACCATCAAGGAAGAAGAGGACGAGCCCGAAGAGGCTCCCGCCGACGGCGAGGAAGAAGACGACATGGTCGAGCGGCGCACCAAGCCGCAGGCCGAAGAGGACGACGACGAGAACGCTCTGTCGCTCGCCCAGATGGAAGAGACGCTGAAGCCCCAGGCGCTCGAGAAGTTCGC
>DASSFK010000366.1:0-6035 GCA_035694565.1 Sphingomicrobium sp. | reverse complement strand
TCAGCGACGTTCGCCAAGGCCGATTCCAATGTGTCGCGGCACGCGCTAGGCATCGACAATGATCGCCCGCCTGTCCGGAATTCTCGCCGAAACCAGCGCCGACACGGCGATCATCGACGTCGGCGGAGTCGGCTATCTGGTTCACGCAAGCGGGCGCACGCTCGAGGCGCTTGGGCCGGTCGGCGGCGAGATATTGATCCTCACCGAGCTTCAGGTCCGCGAGGATGCCTGGACGCTTTTCGGGTTTGGTTCGACGGTGGAGCGTGATTCGTTCCGGGCGCTGACGTCGATCCAGGGCGTCGGCGGCAAGCTCGCCCTCGCAATCCTTTCGGTCCTGTCTCCCGACGAATTGGCTCGGGCGGTCAGCCAGGACGACAAGGCGATGATTGGCCGAGCCAATGGCGTCGGACCGAAGCTCGCCGCCCGCATTGCAAATGAGCTCAAGGGCAAGCTCGGTGTCGCAGGTCTCGGAGCTTCGCTCACCCCGGCGCCGCGCGGTGGGGCCGCGTCGGATGCGCTCTCGGCCCTTGCGCACCTCGGATTCAAGCCGGCCGAAGCGAGCGCTGCCGTCAACGCCGCTCAGGACGAGCTGGGGCCCGACGCCGGCCTTGACGCGCTGGTGAGGCTGGCGCTTCGCAAAGCGGCGAAGTGAGACGGGTTCGACCCTTCGTCATTCTCCTGGTGCTTCCGCTTTGCGCCTGCGCAGTCGCCTCCAGCGAATATTCGGCGATCGACAGCTGCCTCGATGGGGGCAAGGCCTGGAACTACCGGTCGAGCCGATGCGAGACATCGGACCCCGGGCCTGTCGACCTGATCCGGGTGGACAAGTCGGAGCATTTGATGACGGTCTTTCGGAAAGGCCACCCGGTTCGCGAATTCCGCGTCGCCCTCGGCCGTGGCGATCCCGGCCCCAAGCAACAGCAGGGTGACGGTCGCGTTCCGGAGGGCAGCTACCGAATCACCGCCCACAATCCGAACAGCGCGTTCCATCTCTCGCTCCGAATCGGATATCCGACGGCGCAGCAGATCGCGGCCGCCGCCAGGCTCGGCGTGAGGCCCGGCGGCGACATCATGATCCACGGCCTCCCGAACGACCGCGGCCGGATTGGAAGCCGGCACACGTCGGTCGATTGGACGGAGGGCTGTGTCGCCGTCACCAACCGCGAGATGGACTGGCTCTACACGGCGGTGAGCGACGGCACTCCAGTGGAGATCAGCGGATGACGACGAACACCGCTTCCTGCCGCTGCGGTCAGCTCAAGGCGACGGTCACCGGTGAACCGGTCCGCGTTTCCGTTTGCCACTGCCTCGACTGCAAGAAGCGCTCGGGAAGCGCCTTCGCCGTTCAGGCTCGATGGCCGGTTGATCAATTCAAGGCGGACGGAGAATCCAGAACCTGGTCGCACCATGCTGATAGCGGGAACAGGATCAGCCACCACTTCTGCCCTGACTGCGGATCGAGCCTTCACTACATCATCGAAGGCAAGTTCGACGGGCTCGTCGCGATCCCGCTTGGAGCGTTCGACGACCCTTATTTCGTCTCCCCCAAATTCTCGGTCTGGGAAGAGCGCAAGTGCGACTGGGTCGAAATTCTTGGCGATGTCGAGCATTCGCACTGAGCCCAACGCCCGCAACTAAAAGGGCTCAGGCGCCCCAGGCCTCGCGGTAGACGCGCAGGAAATTGCCGCCCATCAGCTTTTCCAGCCGCGTTTCGCTCCAGCCGCGCTTCTGAAGGTCCGCCGCCACCCGGCGGTAACGGTCGACGCTGTTGTAGTCCGCGACCATTGGCCAGACGTTCAGGCCCTCGCCGGGCGCGGCAATCCCGGCCTTCATCCGGGCCGAGGCCCACTCGTTCAGCTTCTTCGTCGCTTCTGCATCGACGGCCTGCGGCAGCGGACCGTTGTCGGTACCGATTCCGACATGATCCTCGCCCGCGACGTTGGCGACATGCTCGATGTGGCGAAGCAGATCTTCACCCTTCGGATGGCTGTCCAGTGTCAGGAACGGCATGAAATAGACGCCGACGACACCACCCTTGTCGGCAACCGCCTTGATCGTTTCATCGGCCGTATTGCGGGGATGGTCGGTCAACGCCTTTGCCCCGGTATGGCTGATGACCAGCGGGCGCTTCGCCTGCGCGGTCGCCTCCGCCATCGTTCTCGCCCCACCGTGGCTAAGATCAAGGAGCAACTTCTCCGCCTCGATCCGCTCGATGGTCGCCTTGCCTAGCTTCGACAGTCCTGCATTCGCCGCTTCGAGCGAGCCGTCACCCGACAGGTTGCGGTTGTTGTAGGTAAGCTGGACGGTCATCACCCCGTCCTTCTTCATCTGCGCGAGCCGATCGAGCTCCGGCCCGACCATCGACGTGTCCTGGGTGCCGAACAGGATCGCGAATTTCTTCTCGCGCTTCGCCTTGAGGACGTCGGCCGCGCTCCGCACGAGAAGCAGGCGATCGGGATTGGCATTGATCATGTCATGCTTGGTCGAAATATCCTTTTGATAATCGGCCCATGGATCGGTCACGTTCCCGACCGGCATCACGGTGTCGCGGACCAGGGTCACTCCGGTCTCGACCATTTCCTTCCAGGCGCGGTCGCCGATCCGAAGCTGCTCTTCGGGAGAATAGGGATCGCCGACACCCCCAAGAGCATCGATGATGATCGCCCGATCGTACCAGCCGCTCGCCGAGCGCTTCTGAGCAAATGCCGGCCCGGCGACGAGAGCGGCCGCACCCGTTGCGATCACAGTTCGTCGATCAGCCTGCATATCGCCCCCGCCAAGCCAAGTCGCGAGCAACAGTAAGCGCCTTGTCGGCGGCCCGTCCATCTGCGAATCAAAATGAAGAGATGGCGACCGATCCAGCCCGAATCACGACGCCGGAGCGCACCAGCGAGGATGCGGACGCCGCTCTTCGCCCGAAGAGTCTCGACGAGTTCATCGGGCAACAGGCCGCTCGCGAGAATCTGCGGGTCTTCGTCAATGCCGCAAAGAGCCGGGGCGAGGCGCTCGATCACGTGCTGCTTCACGGTCCGCCCGGACTCGGCAAGACGACGCTCGCGGGCATTCTCGCCCGAGAGATGGGAGTCGGTTTCCGGGCTACGTCCGGCCCGGTCATCGCCAAGTCCGGCGACCTCGCGGCGCTCCTGACGAACCTCGAGGACGGCGACGTCCTGTTCATCGACGAGATCCACCGCCTCAATCCGGCGGTCGAAGAAGTGCTTTATCCGGCAATGGAGGACCGGGCGCTCGATCTGATGATCGGTGAAGGTCCCTCGGCGCGTTCCGTGCGGATCGATCTTCCGCGCTTCACCTTGATCGGCGCGACGACTCGGCAGGGCCTGCTCACGACGCCGCTGCGGGACCGCTTCGGGATTCCGGTCCGGCTGAACTTCTACACGGTCGAAGAGCTTGAGCAGGTCATCCGCCGCGCTTCGAGGCTGCTCGGTGTCGGGATTTCCGACGACGGCTCACGCGAAGTCGCCCGCCGGTCACGGGGAACGCCGCGGATCGCCGGTCGCCTGCTTCGCCGAGTCCGCGATTTCGCCCATGCCGTTGGAGCGGAATCGATCGACTCCGGAGTCGCCGACAAGGCGCTCTCGCGGCTCGAAATTGACGCGCTCGGCCTCGATGCGATGGACCGACGCTACCTGACGATGATCGCCGACCTATACGGCGGCGGTCCGGTCGGAGTGGAAACACTTGCCGCTGGTCTTAGTGAACCGCGCGACACGATCGAGGACGTGATCGAGCCCTATCTCATTCAGCTCGGCCTTATCGCCCGCACCGCGCGCGGGCGCTGTCTGAACGGCCGCGGCTACACGCACCTCGGCCTCAACCCACCCGCCGGCGCCCAGGCCGGCCTGTTCGATCCGGGAGCTGCTTCCAAGTGATTCGCACCTTATTACTGATTGTCGCCGCGCTGGCGGCGGCTGCTCCCGCTTCGGCCGAGCCCGCTGCTCCGGCGCCCGTCGACTATTCGAAGGAAAGCAGCTGGCTCTGTCTTCCCGGTCGATCCGACATCTGCTCGACCCCGCTTCCAACGACGGCGCTCAACTCGAACGGCTACGGCTCGGTCGGGCGCAGCGAGGTCGCAAGGGATGCCCCGCTCGATTGCTTTTACGTCTACCCGACGGTCTCGAACGATCAGGGCCTCAACAGCGACCTCAACGTCGACAATAGCGAGCGCGGCGCCACCCTCGTTCAATTCGCTCGCTTCGCCGGGGTCTGCCGAACCTTCGCCCCCATCTACCGGCAGATGACGCTCGGCGCAGTCGCGGCAGCCGCGACCGGCGCCGACGTTCACCAGCCCGCAGCCTTCGCCTATGCCGACGTCGTCAACGCCTGGCGGACCTACCTCGCCAAATATAATCAGGGCCGCCCGTTCGTTCTGGTTGGACATAGCCAGGGCTCGCTGATGCTTCAGCTGCTCATCCAGCACGAGATAGAAGGCAAACGAATAGCAAGGCAGATGCGCCTCGCCATCCTGCCCGGGTTCAACCTCTACGTCCCGCAGGGCAAACGCGTCGGGGGGACATTGAAATCGACTCCGGTGTGCGGCTCACCGACCGAGACCGGCTGCGTGATGACCTGGGTCAGCTTCCGCGAGAAGAACGTTCCGCCAGCCGGGGCGATTTTCGGCAATGCTCCCGGACCGGGAATGACGGTCGCCTGCACCAATCCGGCGAAGGCGGGGTCGACGGCGTGGCAGCCGCTCGACAGCTATTGGAACACAAGGTTCGGACAGCCCGTGCCGGGCGGCCCGATCAGCTGGTCGACCGAGGGCGCTCCGCCGACGCAGTTTGTGCGCACCGAAGGGCTGGTTTCAGCGCGCTGCGTCAATGACGGCCCGCTCGGTTATCTTTCCATCCGCACCAACGTGGACCCGAACGACAAGCGTACTGACCGGGTCTATGGGGAAGTCGGGATCCTTGGCATGTTCATACCCGGCTGGGGAATGCACCTTGCCGATGTGGCTGAGGCGCAGGGCGACATGATCCGCCAGGTCGGCGAGCTCAGCGCTCGATCCAGAACAGCGTCTCAACAGGCACGCTGAGCGCCTGCGCAAGCTTGATCGCGAGCAGAGCCGAGGGGGTGAAGACCCCGTTCTCGACGGTGTTGACGGTCTTGCGGGTAACTCCAACGCGCTCGGCGAGCTCGGCCTGGGTGAGCCCGAACTCCATCCGCTTTTCCTTCAGCCCGTTGGCAAGCCTCTCAGGCATCCCGATGCGCTCGACGTTCCAGCCTGCCGAAGGTCAGCATCGCGGCCGCGATCGCGACGGTCAGGATGATGTGGACCGTGTCGCGGCCCGAGACCGGTTCGAACAGGTCGACGGCATAGATAATGATTGCGGCGAGACAGGCGGCCCAGAAGCCGCTTACAAAGCCCGCCCGGCGATGCTCACGAGTGGTCTCGTCGTTGAGCAGCGCTCGAACCTCGGCCGATCGGAACCAGCCGCCACCCGTTGCGAGCATCACGAGAAGGACGATCGACAGGACGAGCCAGGCGGCGATCTTCACCTGGCCGACGGGGCTCGCGAGATCATGCCGTCCGGAAAAATAGGTCGCCTGCTGCGAAAGGAAGATGACCGCGAGCACGAAGAGCATCCTCGATCTCTTCTGGCTCAACCGCTCTGCTTGCTGGGCAATGGTTTGCTCGGCCACGTTTCGACCCCTTGTGTAAGTAACCTATGCGTTACATGTAACCTTGGGGTTACACGAGAGTCAAGCGGGCGATTTGCGAGCGGCGAATCTCGCCGGTAAGCGGAATTCGATGAACGGCCCCGACCTCGACACCCCCTATCGCGGCGGGTTCATCGGACCAGAGCACCGCTTCGCACTGACGGTATATTTCGAGGACACCGATACCGCTGGCGTCGTCTATTACGCCAATTATCTGAAGTTCATGGAGCGGGCGCGCTCGGACATGATCCGCGCCGTCGGAATAGACCAGGGCCAAGCGCTGCGTGGCGATGGAAGCGCCTATTATGTTTCTCAGGTCGCCATCAAATATCTCCGGCCGGCGCGACTTGGCGACG
>DASSFK010000365.1:0-2070 GCA_035694565.1 Sphingomicrobium sp. | reverse complement strand
CGGCGGCTGATCTCGGTCTTTCCGCAGCCCGTGGGCCCGATCATCAGGATGTTCTTCGGCGTCACTTCGTCGCGAAGCTCCGGCGAAAGCTGCTGGCGGCGCCAGCGGTTGCGAAGAGCCACGGCGACGGCGCGCTTGGCGTCGACCTGGCCGACGATATGCTCGTTGAGCGCGGCGACGATCGCCTTGGGAGTGAGCTTGTCCTTCAGCATTTCGGAGGCCCCGCCGCTCTGGGGAATGGAGGTGTGGTAGTTCATCGACGAAATAGATTGGAGGCGCGGCGGGCCGCTTCAAGCCGTGCAGCGGAAACCTTCGAAGAACTGCTTCTGCAAAGCGACAATGCGGCCGATGTCGGGGGCCTGCGGCGAAGCGTCCCAAACGCCGCGTTCGAACGTACCTCCCAACAGGATTCCGTCGGCTCGAGGGAACATGTAGCCGAAATTGCCGAGCGCGGCGTAGCGGACTTCGGGCTGCGGCTCGAGAATGGCGAGCTGGCCACGGATGGGCTGAAGCTCAGAATCGCCAAACAGGTTGCGGCTGCCAAGGCCGGTGCAGTTGAAGACCAGGGCCTCCGGCAGCACCGCGAGATCGGCCGGCGACGCGAACTTTCGAACCTCGATCCTCCCGCCGGCAATCCGCACGTCCCGAAGCATCTGCCGCAGATACCGCCCGGTCTCGACGTACATCGTGTCGTACCGGCGTACGTTCGCCAGCGGGAACGGATGCTCCGCCTCGACGAGCATGCGGTTGATCGGCGGGAAGTTCGCGATCTCCCGCTCTTCGACGCTGTCGCCTTCCACATAGGTCGGAAGCCAGCGGATCCCGTATTCGTCGCCGACCATGATCTGGAACCGGCGCCAGCTGTATTCGAGCGCCCGAAGATATTGCGCCTTGAACGCCGGAGTGGCCGCCGAAGGCTGGAAGACGCCGAACGGGTGAAACTGTCCGCCGGCGATGTTCGACGTCGTCTCCGGCGGCAGAGCGGCGGTGTAGATCGTCACCGGAAAGCCTGCGTCCTGGACCAGCCGCGCCGTGGAGAGGCCCATTATTCCGGACCCCAGCACCGCTACCGGTCCGCTGTGCCCGTCGAGCCCGAGCTCCGCCGCCAGCTTCGAGCTTCCCCAGCTCAGGGTGATCCCGGCGCCTCCGTGACCATAATTGTGGACGAGGCGCTTGGGTCCGAGCCGCTCGCCGCGGACCACGAAACCGGAGCGCCGGTACGGTCGAAGCCCGGCGACCGTGCGGATGATCCGGCTCTCGTCGACCAGGACGGGCGTGAGCGGCGTGCAAGCCGCCGGGCGTCGACCAGCGCCGATCGAGGCGCAGCCCGAAAGCAGCGCCGCCGAACCTGCTACGACGAATCCGCGGCGGTGGAGGACCATGGCTCCACGCTAACCGCGGTTAGCGTCAGGCTTCAATCGTCTCGATGGTCAGCTGGTCGTTGGTGAAGACGCAGACCTCGGCGGCGATCTTCATCGCCCGGCGGGCGAGCGCCTCCGGGTCCTGCTCGTAATCGACCAGCGCGCGCGCCGCCGCGAGGGCGTAATTGCCGCCCGACCCGATCGCCGCGATTCCGCCTTCGGGCTCGAGAACGTCGCCATTTCCGGTGAGGATCAGGAGCGAATCCCTGTCGGCGACGATCATCATCGCTTCGAGGTTGCGGAGATACTTGTCCGTTCGCCAGTCTTTCGCGAGCTCGACCGCCGAGCGCATCAGCTGGCCGTTGTACTGCTCGAGCTTTCGCTCCAGCCGCTCGAACAAGGTGAAGGCGTCGGCGGTCGCGCCAGCAAAGCCGCCGATCACCTTTCCCCCCTCGCCGATCCGGCGGACCTTCTTCGCGTTCGGCTTGATGACGGTATTGCCGAGGCTGACCTGGCCATCGCCGGCAATGACGGTCTTGCCGTCCTTCTTCACCCCGAGGATCGTGGTTCCGTGATATTGTTCCATGCCCAGAATGTGGGAGCGCCTGCGAACGGCTGCAACCAGGCCCGATCGTGCACTGCGAACTGCCTCGTGACCCAATCGATATACAACCGGACAGAGGGGGCTCGCGAGGTGCGCCCCCTTTTT
>DASSFK010000364.1:0-4076 GCA_035694565.1 Sphingomicrobium sp. | reverse complement strand
AACTCGCCGAAGAATTCCGCCCGATCATCAGCGAGGTGCTCGCCGAGCTGAAAATCACGCTCAACCGCCGCGAGCAATTCGCTCTCGAAAAGGTTCTCGTCGACGAGCTTCTCGGCCTCGGGCCGCTCGAAGAACTGCTGGCCGATCCGGCCGTCAGCGACATCATGGTCAACGGACCGGACCAGACCTTCGTCGAGCGCAAGGGCAAGCTGGAGCTGGCCCAGATCCAGTTCCGCGATGAAGAGCATCTGTTCCAGATCGCCCAGCGCATCGTGAACAAAGTCGGCCGTCGCGTCGACCAGACCACGCCGCTCGCCGACGCCCGCCTTCAGGACGGCAGCCGCGTCAACGTCATCATTCCGCCGCTGTCGCTTCGCGGTACGGCCATCTCAATTCGTAAATTCTCCGAGAAGCCGATCACGCTCGACATGATGAAGGGCTTCGGCTCGATGTCGGAGAAGATGGCGACGGTGCTGAAGATCGCCGGCGCATCGCGCATGAACGTGGTTATCTCGGGGGGTACCGGTTCCGGTAAAACGACCATGCTCAACGCTTTGTCGAAGATGATCGACCCGGGCGAGCGCGTGATCACAATCGAGGACGCGGCCGAGCTTCGTCTCCAGCAGCCCCACTGGCTGCCGCTGGAAACCCGTCCGGCCAACCTTGAAGGACAAGGCGCGATCACCATTCGCGACCTCGTCATCAACGCTTTGCGTATGCGCCCTGACCGCATCATCCTCGGTGAGATTCGCGGCAGCGAGTGTTTCGACCTTCTCGCTGCCATGAACACGGGTCACGATGGTTCGATGGCCACGCTCCACTCCAACAGCCCGCGCGAATGCCTGGCTCGTATGGAGAACATGGTCATGATGTCGGACATCAAGATCCCGAAGGAGGCCATCTCGCGCCAGATCGCCGACTCGGTCGATCTGATCGTGCAGGTGAAGCGTCTGCGCGACGGTTCGCGCCGCACGACCAACATCACCGAAGTGATCGGCATGGAAGGCGACGTCATCGTCACCCAGGAACTGTTCAAGTTCGAGTATCTGGACGAGACACCGGAAGGGAAGATCATCGGCGAATATCGCTCGATGGGCCTTCGCCCGTACACGCTCGAAAAGGCGAAGCAATTCGGCTTCGACCAGCCGTATCTCGAAGCCTGCCTCTAAGGCATCGTCTTTCGCTTTTCGCTGTGCAAGGTTGCGGCGGTTCTGTTCAGGAGCCGCTCTATGCGTTTGCCCGTCGCACTTGCACTGTTCGCCTTGGGAATTTCAGCGTCCGCGGAGGCCAGGAAGGCGCCTCCCCTTTTGCCCCAGGCTGTCGAAGGGCAGACGGTTCAACCGCCGGTTGGAGAGGGCGGCTATCCCTACCTGCTCTTCATACCGAAGGGCTATAACGAGAGCGGAAGCGATCGCTGGCCGCTCGTGATCTTCCTTCACGGCTCTGGAGAGCGCGGGACCGACATCAACGTCGTCAAGAAGCACGGGCCGCCGATGCTGGTTGAGAAGAACCCGGCCTTCCCGTTCATCGTCATCTCGCCACAGCTTCCGGAGCAGTCGGCTACGGTCGGCCAGTACTGGCCGGTACCGCCGCTTGAAGCGATCCTCGAACATGCGCTCAAGACCCTCCGGGTTGATCCTTCGCGGGTCTACCTGACGGGCCTCAGCCTCGGCGGCATCGCCACTTGGGATTGGGGAACCACGAATCCCGAGCATTTCGCCGCGCTTGCGCCAGTTGCCGCGTTCGGAGATCCCGCCAAGGCGTGCAAGGCCAAGGAGGTTCCCGTCTGGGCCTTCCACGGCGATCACGATGATGCCGTCGACACGCGCGGCGACTTTGAAATGGTCGATGCCCTGAAGAAGTGTGGTGCGGCTCCCCGCCTCACCATCTACCCGAACACGGACCACTGGTCCTGGGTGCCGGCCTACAACGACCCGGCGTTCTGGATGTGGCTGCTGGAGCAGCGGAAACCGCTTCCTCCGAAACCAGAGATGAAGCGCGTCAAATAGCTCAGATTACGGGAGCAAAGTGCTCCTCCAGAACCGGTTTAGCCGACGTCGCTGATTCGGCTTCGTCCCACATCTGCCGGACGTGGCGGGACAGGGCCTGCTTCACGTGGTTGATCTGACCTTCCGAGACGTGCCGCGACATCACCCGGAACACCGACCGAATCGCGTCCTCGGGATCGACCGGGCGGGCGTCTGACAGCCACTCGGTCACTTCCTGAACGAACTCTTCGCGGCTGCGGCACTCCGAAGGCATCTTCGAAGGCTCGAACTGATCATAATAGACGCCTCGTACCAGCAGCGGCAGCTGGGCGCCGAGATGAGCCGCCAGATTGACGCTCAGCCGATCGCGAAGCTTGTGCAGGACGGTCGAAAGCACTTTCCAGGCGACCTGCTTGTCGGGCCCGAGATCGGCCATAATCTCCTTCAGCCAGACGTTCGTTGTTTCGAGTGTCCTGTCGAACACCTCGAGGCCGTTTGCGCTCATGGCCCGTCTCCTTCCGCGCGATTGTGGATGACGCCACTCACGCAACGAGGGGTGCAACGCGCCGTTCCGCGACTCGGCGCATCGACACGCCGCCTTCTATCAGAACTAAACTGTTGTTTTCGGCTCCGTTTAGGTCGGTCGCCAGCGATCGCCCCAAAGCGACCGTCTCCACTCGCAGAGCGATTTGAGCCGGTCGGCGAAATTGGGGTGCCATTCACGGCCATTGTTGCGGATGGTGGCTGCGCGATGACTTGGGGAAGTCGCGCAACGGAGCCGTGTCATGAGCCGGATGGAAAGCAAATCGGTTTGGACCCGATTTGGCCGACAGGACCAGAAGGAGAATGAGAGCCGCCCTGTGCGCTCGGCGACCAGCCGGCCGGAGCCGCGTGCGAACGGGCTCCAGCCGAGGCCCGGCCTCTATTGATCAGACGCCGAGAGCGGCCAAAGTCGCTTTCTTGTAGGACCGGCTGACCGCCACCTCCGCTCCATCGACCAGGCGGAGCCTCACCGCTCCGAAATCGGACCGCTCCAGTCCCATCACCGAACGAATGCACACGATCGCGCCTCGATGAACACGCAGGAATCTTTGCGGATCGAGGCGTGATTCAAGGTCGCGCAAGCTGTCGTGAATCAGGTGATTCCGGTCGGTGTGAATGACAACATAGTCGCCCTCCGCCTCGAACCAGTGAACATCGTTCACTGGCACCCGGATCACGTGACCGCGCGAGCTGACCCAGAGGAATTCGTCATAGGCGGGCTTTTCGCGAGCGGCCTCTTCAAGCTGCAGAGCGACCAAGGCATTTCGCAACTCGGCAATGCGCTGGGTCGCGTCGCGGGTCTCGAGCGCCTGCTGAGCCCGCTCGATCGCAATCCGAAGCCGGTCTTCGTCCAGCGGCTTCAGCAGATAATCGACCGCACCCTCGCGGAAGGCCTCGACCGCGAAGCTGTCGTACGCGGTGACGAAGATTACGGCCGGCGGAGTCGGATGGTCGAGCGCTTCCACCAGCTGGAGCCCGGACAATTCCGGCATTCGAATATCGAGGAGGACGATGTCCGGCGAAAGTCTGTTGATCAGCTCGAGCGCCTGTTCTCCGTCGGTTGCCGAGCCGACGATCTCGACCTGCGGCATCGCGTCCAGCGCGATTTGAAGGCGCCGAAGAGCCAAGGGCTCGTCGTCCGCAATGACGATTCGCAGGGTCAAGCAGCGGACCTCCGCAAGGGCATTGCCAGGTCCACCCTGAAACCATGCGGTTGCTGCGGGCCGCCGGTGAAGCTGAAGCGGTCACCGAAACGGCTCGCGAGACGCTGGCGAACATTATCGAGACCGATGCCCGTGCCCGGCTGGCTCTTGCCGTTCGCCTTTCCGTCGTCGGTCACGACGAGCTGCAACATTCCCGCCGCCTCGCTTGCCGCGATCCGGATCGTGGTTCGCTCAATGTTCGGAGCGACGGCATATTTGACCGAATTCTCCACGATCGGCTGGAGGATGAAGCTGGGGACGAGTGCTCCCCGCAGCTCGTCGGGAATGTCGACCTCGACGGAAAGCCTGTCAGGAAAGCGGAGCTGCTCGATATCAAGGTACA